>NZ_JBQCUZ010000001.1:264165-275491 GCF_051962755.1 Neisseria sp. P0008.S004 | reverse complement strand
TGAGCGTGCCGGCAATCAGCTGCCAAAGCTCAAGCCTGCGGCTGCGGCGTGGAATGGGCAGCAGATCTTGGGTAAGCCCCCAGCCTGCATAGAAAGGCAGGCCATAGCAGCTGACTTTTTTGCCGCGCAACAAGGCTTCAAAACCGGTCAGCGAAGTCATGGTATGTACTTCGTCTGCGTATTGGAGACAGGTCAGGATATCTGCTTGCTCGGCGGTTTGGTCGGCATATCGTGCCGTATCTTCAGGGGAAATATGGCCGATACGGTTATCGCTGACTACATCGGGATGCGGTTTGTAGATGATATAGGCATCGGGATTGCGTTCGCGTACGGTACGAAGCAGATCCAGATTGCGATAGATTCGGGGCGAACCGTAGCGGATAGACGCATCATCTTCAACCTGGCCGGGAACGAGGATCACGGTTTTGTCGGTTGATGGAGCGGTAAAGTCTGAGCTGTCGACGTTGTATTTGCTGATGTGGTTTTCGGTCAACATTTTTTGCAGCTTCAAGGCCGTCTGAAAGTCTTGATCGTCGAAGTTTTGGTTTTGCAGGATGTGTTCAAGACGGGACGGGATTTCGGCATTGAAATAAATGCCCATATCGTCGGTAACGAGCGACAGCGGCGGGACTAAATTAGAACCAAGCCCGACCGAGCGGATAAAGCCGTCTTCCATGCGCAGCAGGGGGATGTGGTGTTGTTCGGCAAAACGGACGATGGCCTCTTTACCGTTGCCCCAGGCAAGGATGCGTGCATCATCGGACAGTTTGACTCCGGCCAGTTTTTGGGTGGAGGAGATAAATTTCAGACGGCAAGAGGGTACGTTAAAGAATGGTTTGGCAACCGCGCGTTTCCACAAAGACATGCCGACACAATACAACTCGCCACGCAATTTGTCGTTTTTACGTTTGACCGTTGCCAGATAGTCGATGATATCAAAGAGGCTACCTGCTTCGCCGGTATTGGGGTTGAGGTAGCGGCTGTATTGCAGATAGGCCGCGGCGAAGAGCTGCAGCAAGTTGCGGGGGCGCGTCGTTGGGTTCGAACAAGGCTATCGATTTTAGGATGGCGGTCGTCGTTCACGCCCCATCCGGCATACCACGGCAGGCCGAAGGTGGTCAGCGGTTTGCCGCACAAAAGCGCCTCAAAACCCATTTGTGAGGTAACGCAATAAACCTTATCGACGTTTTGCAACAAAGAAATCGGATTGATGTCTTCTGCCAAAAGATGGACGCGGTGTTGCTGCGCCAGCCGGGTCAGATAGCCTTGTTTTTTGCCGCACAAAACATCGGGATGGGTTTTGACCCAGATATCGGCTTGCGGGTTTTCATTCAAGGCCGTCTGAAACATCAGTTCAAACGTAGAGGCGTCTGCGCCGCCATACTGGATGGCCATATCG
Source organism: Neisseria sp. P0008.S004 (assembly GCF_051962755.1). Lineage (NCBI taxonomy): Bacteria > Pseudomonadati > Pseudomonadota > Betaproteobacteria > Neisseriales > Neisseriaceae > Neisseria > Neisseria sp. P0008.S004. The sequence continues at coordinate 274,092 of NZ_JBQCUZ010000001.1, read as the reverse complement.
CCGAAGGTTTGGTCGATGATGAGGACGGTTTCGGGCTTGGATGGGGAACGTAAAGGATGATCGTCTGAAAGTTCGGGCGCGTGGTTGTATTTGGATAGATGATGTCGCAGGATGAAATCCATCGCCTGCTGCGCCTGAGCCAAGGTTTCAGACGGCATGGTATCGGAGGCAAGAATCAGTTGTTCCAAACGAGAAGGACGTGTGGTGTCGTAGTAGATGCCGATGTCGTCATAGACGATGGAATAGGGCGGATAACCGGCGACACCCAGTCCGAGCGAGCGTAAAAAGCCGTCTTCCAACGCAATAAAGGGAAGCCGGTGTTCAGCGGCGAAAGTACGCGCTTTGTGTGTCGTCGGGCGCAAACCCCAGCCGACCACAGCCTCTGCTCCTTTTCCATCTTTGCAGATATGAAACTCAGGCAATAGGGTGGAGAGATGGGGGATTTTGCGGATGCCGCGAGAGGGAATGTAGGCGTTTTTCACAATGCGTTTTCGTCGATTATTGTTATTAATGGATTGTAGGCCGTCTGAAAAGAGGAGCATTCTTTCAGACGGCCTGAATTATTTTTTAAAACGTTACGGCTTCGCCCAATACTTTGCCTGCCAAGTCTTTAGGCGACAGGTTCGGCTCGCCTTGCAACGGCCAGTTGATGCCGACGGTCGGATCATTCCAAATCAGCGAGTGTTCGGCTTTGGGGTTGTAATAGTCTGTACATTTATAGACGAACTCGGCTTCATCGCTCAATACATAGAAGCCGTGAGCGAAACCTTCGGGTACCCACAGTTGGCGTTTGTTTTCTGCGGACAGAATTTCGCCTACCCATTTGCCGAAAGTGGGGGAGTCTTTACGCATATCGACGGCCACGTCGAATACTTCGCCGACAACCACGCGTACGAGTTTACCTTGTGTGTTTTCAGTTTGATAGTGCAGGCCGCGCAATACGCCTTTACTGGATTTGGAATGGTTTTCCTGCACGAAGGTGCGGTCGCAGATTTGGGTTTTGAACCACTCGTCGCGGAAGGTTTCCATAAAAAAGCCGCGCGAGTCGCCGAAGACTTGGGGCTCAAGCAGTTTTACGTCAGGAATGGCGGTATCAATGATGTTCATCGTTTTATCTTTCATCTAAAGGCCGTCTGAAAAGTTTCAGACGGCCTCAAACATTATTTTTTTAACAGGCGCAGCAAATATTGGCCGTATTGGTTTTTCGCCATCGGGCGCGCCAGCTCTTCCAGTTTTTCATCAGAAAGCCAACCGTTGCGCCAAGCGATTTCTTCCAGACAGGCGATTTGCAGGTCTTGGATGTTTTGCACGGTTTGGACGAATGAAGCGGCTTCGTGCAGGCTCTCGTGGGTGCCGGTGTCCAACCATGCGAAACCGCGTCCCAAAAGTTGTACCGACAATGAACCGTCTTCCAAATACATTTGGTTGAGGTCGGAGATTTCCAATTCGCCACGGGCGGACGGTTTGATTTGTTTGGCGAATTCGACGACGCGTTGATCGTAGAAGTACAAGCCGGTTACCGCCCAATCGGATTTGGGCTGTTGCGGTTTCTCTTCGATAGACAGGGCGTTGAAGTTTTCGTCAAATTCAACCACGCCGAAACGCTCGGGATCTTTAACCTGATAACCGAATACGGTTGCGCCGTGGGTCTTGGCGGCAGCCTGTTTCAATGTTTGCGTAAACGATTGGCCGTAGAAAATATTGTCGCCCAAAACCAAGCAAACATTGTCGTTGCCAATAAATTCTTCGCCGATGATAAATGCCTGTGCCAAGCCGTCCGGACTGGGTTGAACGGCATAGCTGATGGAAATGCCGAAATCGCTGCCGTCGCCAAGCAGGCGTTTGAAAGAGGCGTTGTCTTCGGGCGTGGTAATGACCAAAATATCGCGGATTCCTGCCAGCATCAATACGGACAGGGGATAGTAAATCATGGGCTTGTCGTACACGGGCAGCAGTTGTTTGGATACGCCGCGCGTGATGGGGTAGAGGCGAGTGCCGCTGCCGCCGGCAAGGATAATGCCTTTCATGGGTTTTCTCCTGAGTAGTGTGTGTTTGCATGATTTTCAGACGGCCTAATATGGGAACAGGCCGTCTGAAAACTTATTTTCCGGTGCCTAAACGCTCTAAACGATAGCTGCCGTTCAATACGTTTTGCCACCAGGTTTTGTTGTCCAAATACCATTGCACTGTTTTGCGGATGCCGGATTCGAATGTTTCCTGAGGTTTCCAGCCCAGCTCCCTGCCGATTTTGGCAGCATCGATGGCGTAGCGCATGTCATGGCCGGGGCGATCTTGTACGAAAGTAATCAAATCTTCATAACGCGCCACGCTGGCCGGTTTTTCAGGAACAAGCTCTTCCAGCAGGGCGCAGATGGTTTTGACGACTTCAATATTGGCTTTTTCATTGTGGCCGCCGATATTGTAGGTTTCGCCGACAACACCCTCGGTAACAACCTGATACAGTGCTCGTGCGTGGTCTTCGACAAACAGCCAGTCGCGGATTTGCATACCGTCGCCGTAAACGGGCAGTGGTTTGCCGTCGAGCGCGTTCAGAATCATCAAAGGAATGAGTTTTTCCGGAAAATGGTAGGGGCCGTAGTTGTTGGAGCAGTTGGTTACGATGGTCGGCAAACCGTAAGTACGCAACCATGCGCGGACGAGGTGGTCGCTGGACGCTTTAGAAGCAGAGTAGGGACTGGACGGCGCGTATGGCGTGGTCTCGGTAAACAAATCGTCTGTGCCGTGCAAATCGCCATAGACTTCATCGGTAGAAATATGGTGGAAACGGAAGGCTTCGCGCTTTTCAGACGGCATTTGTTGCCAGTAGGCTCGGGCCGCTTCAAGCAGATTGAATGTGCCGACGATATTGGTTTGGATAAACTCGCCTGCCGAATCAATAGAGCGGTCGACATGGCTTTCCGCAGCCAAGTGCATCACGGCATCAGGCTGGTGTTGTGCGAATACGCGGTCGAGTTCGGCGCGGTCGCAAATATCCACTTGTTCAAAAGCATAGCGAGGATTATTGGCTACCTCAGTCAAAGATTCCAAATTGCCGGCATAAGTCAGCTTATCGACATTGACGACAGAGTCTTGGGTGTTTGGGATAATATGACGGACAACGGCAGAACCGATAAAGCCCGCGCCGCCGGTAACAAGGATTTTTTTCATAAGTTTCAGAGGATAGTCAAAATAATATAAACGGATTATAGCAGACAGAAAGTGTGTTTTTCAGATAAAGAGGCCGTCTGAAAACATCTCTTTCAGACGGCCTGTATCAGTTCAACTTAATCGTCGTAGCCATTTGGATTGTTGCTGACCCAACGCCATGAGTCTTCCATCATCTGCGCCAAATCGCGCTTGGTTTCCCAACCGGTCTGCGCTTTGGTGTAGGCGGGATCGGCGTAGAAACAGGCCAAATCGCCATCGCGACGCGGTTTGATTTGGAACGGAATAGTCAAACCGGAGGCTGCCTCAAAGGCACGGATGATTTCCAATACCGAATAAGCACGTCCCGAACCCAAATTAAACAGGTGTACGCCCGACACATCGCTTTTCGCCTGCATGGCCGCCACATGGCCTTCCGCCAAATCCATCACATGGATATAGTCGCGCATACCCGTACCGTCTGGGGTAGGGTAGTCATCGCCGAAAACCGACAATTGCGGCAGCTTGCCTGAAGCCACTTGGCAGATATAAGGCAGCAGATTGTTTGGGATACCGTTTGGCTGCTCGCCGATCAAACCGCTTTCATGCGCACCGATAGGGTTGAAATAGCGCAACAAAATCACGCTCCAGCGCGGATCGGCCTTTTGGATATCCGTCAAAATGCGCTCCACCATAGACTTGGACGTACCGTAAGGGCTGGTCGTATCCCCCGGTTGCATATCTTCCGTATAAGGTACTTTACCCGGATCGCCGTAAACCGTAGCAGATGAGCTGAACACAATCTTAAATACGCCGGCACGCGCCATTTCTTCAGCCAAAACCAAGCTGCCCGACACATTGTTGTCGTAGTATTTCATTGGTTCGGCCACGCTTTCACCGACGGCCTTCAAGCCGGCAAAATGGATGACGGCATCAATATCGTGTTCTGCAAAGATTTGACGCAACACTTCACGATCACGGATATCCCCTTGATAAAAAGGCACAGACTTGCCGGTAATCTTTTCCAAGCGCGGGAGGATATTGGCAGACGAATTGCACAAATTGTCCAAAATCACAGCATTAAAGCCTGATTTCAGCAGGGAAACAACGGTATGGGAACCGATAAAGCCGGTACCGCCGGTGATAAGAATAGTCATTGGTTTTCCTTATACAGCATATGTTATCTTGTTTTGAATGAAGTGTATCAGTATTATCCTTTGTCTTCCCAAAAATTATCTTACGTTGTGCTGTCCTATCAATCGTTCAGATGGAATATGAAGGAATATATGAACATTACCCAAATTCTCTCCCAAGAACTCTCCGCCACTACCGCGCAAATCAATGCCGCCATTGAGCTTTTGGACGACGGCGCGACCGTACCCTTTATCGCGCGTTACCGTAAAGAAGCCACGGGTGGGCTGGACGATACGCAGCTGCGCCAGCTTGCCGAGCGGCTGCAATATCTGCGCGAATTGGAAGATCGCAAAGCCGTTGTTTTAAAAAGTATTGAAGAGCAAGGCAAGCTTTCAGACGACCTCAGGGCGCAAATCGAAGCTGCCGACAACAAAACCGCGCTGGAAGACCTGTATCTGCCCTATAAACCCAAACGCCGTACCAAAGCGCAAATCGCGCGTGAACACGGTTTGCAGCCGCTGGCGGACGTGTTGCTTACCGAGCAGCCGCAGGACGTGGAAGCCGCCGCGCAGGGCTACCTGAACGAAAACGTCCCCGACACCAAGGCCGCGCTGGACGGCGCGCGTGCGATTCTGATGGAGCAGTTTGCCGAAGACGCGGAACTCATCGGCACGCTGCGCGACAAGCTGTGGAACGAAGCCGAAATCCACGCGCAAGTCGTTGAAGGCAAAGAAACCGAAGGCGAAAAATTCAGCGATTATTTCGACCACCGCGAACCCATCCGCACCATGCCCAGCCACCGCGCGCTGGCGGTTTTGCGTGGCCGCAACGAAGGCGTGTTGAACATCGCGCTCAAATACCAGCCCGACGACACGCCGATTACGCAGCAAAGCGAATACGAGCAAATCATCGCCCGCCGTTTTAAGGTTTCAGACGGCCACAAATGGCTGCGCGACACCGTGCGCCTGACTTGGCGCGCGAAAATCTTTTTGTCGTTGGAGCTTGAAGCACTAAATCGTCTGAAAGAAGCCGCTGATACCGACGCGATTACCGTGTTCGCCCGCAATCTCAAAGACTTGCTGCTCGCCGCGCCCGCCGGACGGATAACTACTTTGGGTCTCGACCCCGGCTACCGCAACGGCGTGAAATGCGCCGTGGTGGACGACACGGGCAAGTTGCTGGATACGGTCATCGTCTATTTGCATCAAGAAAACAATATGTTGGCAACGCTGTCGCGCCTGATTAAACAACACGGCGTGAAACTCATCGCCATCGGCAACGGCACTGCCAGCCGCGAAACCGACAAAATCGCGGGCGAACTGGTGCGCGGAATGCCCGAAATGGGGCTGCACAAAATCGTCGTTTCCGAAGCCGGCGCATCGATTTATTCCGCGTCCGAACTGGCGGCGCGCGAGTTCCCCGACTTGGACGTTTCCCTGCGCGGCGCGGTGTCCATCGCCCGCAGGCTGCAAGACCCGCTCGCCGAGTTGGTCAAAATCGACCCCAAATCCATCGGCGTGGGGCAGTATCAGCACGACGTGAACCAAAGCCAGCTCGCCAAATCGCTGAATGCAGTGGTCGAAGACTGTGTGAACGCCGTCGGCGTGGATGTGAACACCGCCTCCGCCCCGCTCTTGGCGCGGATTTCCGGTTTGAATCAAACCCTTGCCCAAAATATTGTTGCCTACCGCGATGAAAACGGCGCGTTCGACAGCCGCAAAAAATTGCTGAAAGTACCGCGTTTGGGCGAAAAAACCTTCGAGCAGGCAGCAGGCTTTTTGCGGATTAACGGCGGCAAAGAGCCGTTGGACGCGAGCGCCGTCCACCCCGAAGCCTATCCTGTAGTTGCCAAAATGCTGGCGCAACAAGGCATTACCGCCGCCGAACTCATCGGCAACCGCGAGCGCGTGAAGCAAATCAAAGCGTCCGACTTTACCGACGAACGCTTCGGCCTGCCGACCATTCTGGACATCCTGTCCGAGCTGGAAAAACCCGGCCGCGACCCGCGCGGCGAGTTTCAGACGGCCTCATTCGCTGAAGGTATCCATGAAATCAGCGACTTGCAAGTCGGCATGATACTCGAAGGCGTGGTTTCCAACGTTGCCAACTTCGGCGCGTTCGTGGACATCGGCGTCCATCAGGACGGCTTGGTGCACATCTCCGCCCTGTCCAACAAGTTCGTCCAAGACCCGCGTGAAGTGGTGAAAGCCGGCGATGTGGTGAAAGTAAAAGTGCTGGAAGTCGATGCTGCGCGTAAACGCATTGCGCTGACTATGCGGTTGGATGACGAACTGGGTGGCACAGCCAAAGGCAACAGGCCGTCTGAAACCCGACATCAAGAACGCCGCGACCGCAAACCCCAACGCAACGACCGCGCCCCGACCAATTCGGCGATGGCGGATGCGTTTGCGAAGTTGAAGCGGTAAGGTAGAAAACCAATTAAAGGTCGTCTGAAAACTTTTCAGACAACTTTTGCCGGCATTTACAGTTGTAATGATACGTTTGTTTTAGTTAAATTCCGTTTATCTGAAATGGATTGTAGATTTTAGATGTAATGGTATTTTAATCAAAATTACAAGTTGAGTATCTGTTTAGTATTTTGTTATTGTTATGAAAGATTATTGGAAAACAGATATTGTTTTAGACTACTTTTGAATATTGGGTTTGTAACCCATTCTATATTTATTAAATTAATAAAAGATATTTCGGTTGAAATTTTAAAATATGGTAAAGATTTTTATATGTATTTTTTATTTTATCTTTATGATATGTTATTTTTTATTAGGTGGAATTTTATATGTATACAGGATAGAATATTATGATATTTTTATTATTTTTGTAAGAATTAATAAGTATATATTCTATGGTGGGGGGATCACTCTTTTTTTTCTTTCCTCTAGTGTAAAGTTTATTATTGGTAATATTACAGAGTCAAGTAAATTTTTTAAACAAATTAATATGATTTTTTATATTGTTCAGTATATTAATTTATTTATATTTTTTGCAATTTGTATTTCCGTTTTTTGGGTTGTGGTTTTTAGTTTAAAATTTGGAGTATGAGAATGCCAAACGCTGGATTTAGTTTTTTAAATATTGCACGCGAAAATGGATTAAGTACTGCTGATGCGATTCAAAATGCTAATAATATTCAGAAATATTTAGCCACGCCTGAAGCAGATAGAAATTCATTGGATGGCCTTGATGCTGCAATCGCAGCCTTATCTTTTGCCGCTACAAGTGCTGCTATGGGAGCTTCTGTAGCCAATGCAGGTCTCTCTGGTAATGCAAATGCAGCTGGTGCTATGTTGACGGGAGCTGCATATCAATTGAATGGGGCAGTTGCTTCAGCTTCTATGGCTGCAACTTATGCATATTTGAAGAGTAGTAGGTATCTTCAAATAAGCGTATAGTTCCAAATATCACAAATCCATCATCACAACCTTAGGAGTTCAAACCATGAAACCTGTTTTGTTTGCCGCGTTGATTTCCTGTTTCTCCGTTGCTGCATATGCGGCCTGTACCGACAGCCAGCAGCAGTGCGTGATTTATAAAAACGGCAACGTCGCGACAGAAGGCGGCTGTACGGTCAGCAAGTGCCAAAGTGCCGATGAGCAAGTGTTGAAATGGAAGCTGAAAAACGGCAAAGGCGTAACCGTGGAGATCGGTAAAAACGGTAAGGTTTTGGTGAACAAGAAACCGGGTGCGAAAGCGAACAACAGCAATGCGTCAGGCATGGGTTTGACATGCTATGCCGCCGATGCGGACAAACGCGAACAGTTTTGCTCAACCAATTATTGATTGGATTGTTGCTTTGATTAAAGGCCGTCTGAAAAGTGTTTCAGACGGCCTTGATGTTTATCCTTCCGATATTTTTTCATTGAGAAAGTCGATAAAGCTGCGCACTTTCGCACTGAGAAATGCCCTGTCGACATAGGTGGCGTTCAGTTGGTCTGTCCAGATGGTGTAATCGGGCAGGAGTTGGATCAATGTGCCGTCCTTCAATTCCTGCTGAACTGCCCAAAGGGGCTGATAGCCTATGCCTGCTCCTGCTTTAATCAGCTCGCGTATCATCAGTGTGTTGTCGCTGCGGATAACCGGGGAGAGATGGAGAATGGCTTTTTCTCCGGTGTGGTTTGGCCGCTGACTTGTCCTTCGTCATCGACTTCTATGGCCTGACGCTGTTTGCTGCCGGCGGTCTGAATAATGGTGGCGTCAATGACGGCGGCGGATGCTTTCTTTACTTTTAAGCCTTTTTCGGTCAGTTGGCGGTTGATCAGTTCCAGCAATTCGGACAGGGTGTCGTCTTACGCCAGCCAATTGCGGTAGCGGCATAAGGTGCTGTAATCGGGGATGCTCAACTCGTCGAAACGGCAAAACAGGTTGAAGTCGATGCGGGTGATGAGGCTGTGTTCGAGTTCGGGATCGGAGAGGCTGTGCCATTGTCCGAGCAGGACGGCTTTGAACATGGACAACAGGGGATAGGCGGGACGGCCGCGGTGGTCTCGGAGGTAACGGGTTCTTTGACGATTCAGGTATTGTTCGATCGGTTGCCAATCAATCACCTGATCCAACTTCAATAGTGGGAAACGGTCGATGTGTTTGGCAATCATGGCTTGGGCAGTTTGCTGGAAGAAGGTGGTCATGGAAAATCCCCTAAATGTCTTGGTGAGAATTTAGGGGATTTTGGGGAATTTTGCAAAGGTCTCAGATAGTACGGCTATGCGAGGCAACGCCGTACTGGTTTAAAGTCAATCCACTATAAGTCTTTTATTCGAGATTCATGTCCAGTTGAGCAAACCCGCCAAACAAAACAAAAAACCCGCAGCATAGCTGCGGGTTTGATACCTATTTAACACTAAACCAGTATTACCATTCGTAGTTCACGCCTACGTTGTAAGATGCAGAGCCGCCTGAAGAGGTGCCGACTGCAAGACCGGCCTTGGCTGCAAAGTTTTCATTGAAGCGGTAGCCTGCACCGACTGCAACTGCGGTGTCAGATTTGAAACCACCCAAAGCAGCGGTAACGTTAAACTTACCAACGCTGTAAGGTTGGAACAGACCGCTGAGGGCTGCTTGTGCAGCAAGACCTTGGCGGGTCTCTTTGCGCAGATTAGCTACGTTTTTGTCCAAGTTGTCGATACGCGCTGAGTTTTTAGCAATACCGGCAGCGTGTTGGTTGCTTGCTGTTTGCAGGGTAGCAATATCGGCTTTGTTAGCGGCAACTTGTGTGGCATTAGCTTTAACTGCATCTTGAGCTTGAGCAGCAGCAGTTTGCGCCGCACTTGCTACATTATTGGCAGCATCAGCGGATGTTTTTGCAGCTTTGGCATGGCTTTCAGCAGTTTCAGCAGATTTTTGGGCAACTTCAACAGCACCTTTTACCACTTGAGCTGATTTTTGAGCTTCAACAGCTATTGTTCTTACGCTTTCTACAGCAGTCTTATCAGCTTTGGTCTCAATTGCTGCTTTATTGGCGTCGATGTCTTGACGGTTAGCTTCTAAAGCGTCAGCTGCTGCTTTACCGGCTAATGCGAGATCACCGATGTCTTTATCCAAGCTGGCGATCGCATTGTTGAAGCCTTCGTTAGCTTCTTTTTGCTCTTCAAGTTTGGCAGTATTTTCAGCGATTGCTGCTTTATTGGCGTCGAT
>NZ_JBQCUZ010000001.1:0-264065 GCF_051962755.1 Neisseria sp. P0008.S004 | reverse complement strand
CCCATGTCGGCAGTGTATTTTGCCAATTCTTCGAAGTCAGCTTTATCGGCTTTAGTTTCGATTGCTGCTGTGTTGGCATCAATATCTTTACGGTTGGCTTCCAAAGCCTCAGTTGCTTTCAGACCTGCTTGTGCCAAGTCAACGATGTCTTTATCGTGACGAGTGATAGCTGCGCTAGTCGCGTCGCTCAGGGCAGTTACTTCATCACCGATGTCGTTAACTTTTTTACCCATGTCGGCAGTGTATTTTGCCAATTCTTCGAAGTCAGCTTTATCGGCTTTAGTTTCGATTGCTGCTGTGTTGGCATCAATATCTTTACGGTTGGCTTCCAAAGCCTCAGTTGCTTTCAGACCTGCTTGTGCCAAGTCAACGATGTCTTTATCCAAGCTGGCAATCGCATTATTGAAGCCTTCGTTAGCTTCTTTTTGCTCTTCCAATGCTGCTTTATTAGCATTTACATCTGCGCTGATGGCGTTAACAACTTCTGCAGTTTTTACCAATGCTTCGCTGTTGTCGTTGACGGTTTCAGTCAAGTCACCCAATGCCTCATCGTGTGCAGCTACAACTTCTTTCAAACCCAATCCGCCAAAGCCGTCAGCTTCAACATCTGCTTGTGTAGCTTCACGGACGGTTTTGCTGCCATCTTCATTAGTAGCGACGAAGTTGCTGCCGGCAGCAAAGCCATTAACTGCCTGCTCCAGCTCCATAGTTTTCAACAACAGGGCTGAACTCTCCTTGTCAAAAGTGAATTTCCCAGTATCTTGATCGAATTTGGTGTTTTCACCAAAAACGGTCTGAAATGCCATAGCATTTTGTGCCTTTTCGGGAATTGAACCCAGATCTCTTTCAGCCGCGCCCGCTGCGCTGCTTACCACAGCTGCCGCAATAGCCAAACTCAATGCTTTAACGTTGAATTTTTTCATGTTTTTTACCTTTTTGTGGTGGGTGTAGGGACGTTATTCAAGATTCTCTTTCCCCGTAAACTGAAAAAGGGACACCGCATGGTCTTAACGGTGATAGTCACTTGAAGAAAGTTGCACCCTCCATTGTAAAAAAATGAAATTTAAATGCAAGTATTCTGTATAGATTTTTCACATATCATGAAAATATGTTGTACATATACATCATTCGGATAAGATGCAAGGAGCACAAAAAATAACGCAAATAGAGACCTTTGCAAAATCCCCCCAAAAATCCCCTAAATTCCCACCAAGACATTTAGGGGATTTCTCATGAGCACCTTCTTCAGGCAAACCGCACAAGTCATGATCGCCAAGCACATCGACCGCCTCCCATTGCTAAAGTTAGATCAAGTGATTGATTGGCAACCGATCGAACAGTACCTGAACCGTCAAAGAACCCGTTACCTCCGAGACCACCGCGGCCGTCCCGCCTATCCCCTGTTGTCCATGTTCAAAGCCGTCCTGCTCGGACAATGGCACAGCCTCTCCGATCCCGAACTCGAACACAGCCTCATCACCCGCATCGACTTCAACCTGTTTTGCCGTTTTGACGAACTAAGCATCCCCGATTACAGCACCTTATGCCGCTACCGCAATTGGCTGGCGCAAGATAATACCCTGTCCGAATTGCTGGAACTGATTAACCGCCAACTGACTGAAAAAGGCTTAAAAGTAGAGAAAGCATCCGCCGCCGTCGTTGACGCCACCATTATTCAGACTGCTGGCAGCAAACAGCGCCAGTCCATAGAAGTCGACGAGGAAGGACAAGTCAGCGGCCAAACCACACCGAGTAAAGACAGCGATGCCCGTTGGATAAAGAAAAACGGCCTCTACAAACTCGGTTATAAACAACATACCCGTACCGATGCGGAAGGCTATATCGAAAAACTGCACCTTACCCCCGCCAATGCCCATGAATGCAAACACCTGTTGCCTTTGCTGGAAGGACTGTCCAAAGGTACGACCGTCTATGCCGACAAAGGCTATGACAGTGAGGAAAACCGGCAACATCTGGAAGAGTATCGGCTACAGGACGGCATTATGCGCAAAGCCCACCGCAAACATCCGCTGTCGGAAGCGCAAACCAAACGCAACCGACATTTGTCGAAGACCCGTTATGTGGTCGAACAAAGCTTCGGTACGCTGCACCGTAAATTCCGCTATGCCCAGGCAGCCTATTTTGGTCTGCTCAAAGTGAGTGCGCAAAGCCATCTGAAGGCGATGTGTTTGAACCTGTTGAAAGCGGCTAACAGGCTAAGTGTGCCTGTTGTCGCCTAAAAGGCGGCCGGATGCCTGATTATCAGGTATTCAAGGAGGATTAAGAGGGTATTTGAGTAGAGTCAGCGGATATTTGAAACAAAAACAGCCGAAAACCTGTGTTTGGATTTCGGCTGTTGGGGAAGGGCTTTTTTGCAAAGGTCTCCGATTGTGATTGAGGATGATGTTTGGATCGGACGGCGCGCGATTATTATGGGCGGTGTCCGAGTAGGCAAAGGAGCGGTTATCGGCGCAGGGGCTGTGGTAACTAAAGATGTGCCGCCGTATTGCGTCGCTGCTGGGAATCCTGCGGTCATCAAGAAGAACCTGTTAGAAGATTAAGTACACACATCACGGTTTTCAACCAGATATAAAAAGGTCGTCTGAAAATGTTTTCAGACGACCTTTTTATATCAAATCAAATTAGCCGCGGCGCCAAGTTGTACCGCCGGCGTTGTCTTCCAGAATGATTTTGTGTTTGTTCAGAAGGTCGCGGATACGGTCGGATTCCGCCCAGTTTTTATCCGCGCGCGCTTGTTTGCGGCGGGCGATCAAATCGTCGATTTCCTCGTTGGACAGGCCGTCTGAAACCGCGCCGCCTTGCAGAAACTCAATCGGATCACGTTGCAGCAGGCCGATGATGCCACCCAAAGCTTTCAGGCAGCCGGCGAGGTGCGCATCATTGGTTTTGTTCACTTCTCCTGCCAGCTCAAACAACACGGCAACCGCTTCGACCGTACCGAAATCGTCGTTCATGGAGGCGTAGAAGCGGCGGGTGTAGTCGTTGGCGTTTTCAGATAAATCAAACTCAGCCGCAGGAGTGTTTTTCAACGTGGTGTACAGACGGGTCAGTGCGCCTTTTGCGTCGTCCAAATGCGCGTCGGAGTAGTTCAACGGGCTGCGGTAGTGGGCGCGCAGGATGAAGAAACGCACGACTTCAGGGTCGTATTGTTTCAACACTTCGCGGATGGTGAAGAAGTTGCCCAACGATTTGGACATTTTTTCGCCATCCACGCGGATAAAGCCATTGTGCAGCCAGTATTTGACGTGGCTGGCGATGCTTTGACCGTGATGGGTTTGCGCGTGGTCGTGGCCACAGGTATGACCGCTGGCACCGACGCTTTGGGCGATTTCATTTTCATGGTGCGGGAACTGCAAGTCCGCGCCGCCGCCGTGAATATCGAAAGTATCGCCGAACAGGTTTTCACTCATGGCAGAGCATTCAATATGCCAACCCGGACGGCCGTTACCCCAAGGGCTTTCCCATGCAGGTTCGCCTGCTTTGGCCGCTTTCCACAATACAAAATCAAGCGGATCGCGTTTGAAACCGTCCACTTCTACACGCTCGCCTGCACGCAGGTCGTCCAACGATTTGCCCGACAATTGTCCGTAAGCGGAAAACTCGCGCACGGCGTAGTAAACGTCGCCGTTTGCGGCAGGATATGCCTTGCCGTTTTGAATCAGGGTTTCAATCATGGCAATCATTTGCGGAATGTTTTCCGTCGCCTTCGGCTCAATATCTGGACGCAATACGCCCAAAGCATCGGCATCTTCGTGCATAGCCTGAATGAAACGCGCGGTCAGTTCGCCGATGGTTTCGCCGTTTTCAGCCGCGCGGGCGATGATTTTGTCGTCGATGTCGGTGATATTGCGCACATAAGTGAGCGGATAACCGCACTCGCGCAGCCAGCGGGCAATCATGTCGAACACAACCATCACGCGGGCATGACCTAAATGGCAGTAGTCGTAAACAGTCATACCGCAAACGTACATACGCACGTTTTTAGGGTCGATGGGGGCGAAGGGTTCTTTTTGGCGGGTGAGGGTGTTGTAGATGGTTAGCATATTCAATAGGTTATTGTGATGATAATATATTTTGATGACGAATCAGATTAAACTGCTGGCGGACATGGCTTTCGCCATATTTGCTTTCTAAGCGTTTGACAATAAAATGTCCGCGAGCGATGTCTTGATAAAAATCAGTAAACATGACGTTTAGGGTTGCACCTGCAACTGCACCGATGCCAGGAACTAATTGCGCTGCCACTTTTTCGGTAAGCGGAACGCCCAAACGTGTGGCAACAGCCTGAATGATTTGAGCTAATGCTTTGCCGATAGCCGAAGTGTCAATCACTTTGGCAGTTGTACCCTGTGTCAAAACAAGTAGTTCTTTTGAGGTTACGTTCATGATTTGGCTCAATGCGATACGGCTGGCATAATAACCGCTTTCAGCGCTGTCATCATCTTTGTCTTCATTGACGGTAAAACCGAAGACGGCAATACATTCCAATTTGGTTTGGTAATCGTTGATGTTGAAACCTTCACTGCGTGCTACGTCCAAAATGGAACGCATCATAATGGCGGTGGAAATTGGCAACTCGGCTGCCAAAGCAGTGAAGCCGAAAAAACCACCAACCGCACCCGTTACGCCTGCCATTAATTTATGAGTTTTAGTAGAGGCTTCAGTTTTCTCACTATTCATAGTGGATGCACTGGCATCGAATACTTTATGCAATGCTGTCTGAATAATTTGATTAACTTTGTCTGCCGCACCTTTGGGTAGCTTGTCTAATAGGTACTCCACAGGCGAACCGACTATTGCCGTCATTTTGGCAGTTAATGACGGACTGGTCAGCAGGGCAACGGCTTGTTTCAATTCGTCAAAATCCTGTTGCACCATAGGTGTGTCGTTTGAAGAAGAAACAAATATATTTTCTGGATTCATCAAATTTTCCTTTGTTTTTATTTTTGGGTGGGATTTCACGCAGAAATGCCACCTGAAACTTTATTCAGCCTGTAAAACGTTAGTATTCGTTTTTGGCTGATTTGCCACAATTTCGGCTTTTGCCGCTGCCTGCTCCGCTTCGGCTTTTTCGGCTTCGATGCGTTTTTTCTCGGTTAGGTATTGGTTGATTTGGTGTACCAACTCCTGTGTACCTTGGTGGGTCAGAGCACTGATTTGGAAGAGGCGCGGGGTTTCCATGTCGAATTGGAAGCGGTCGTCTGGTTTGGGGTAATCCCAGCCGATGGCTTCGAGGAAGGAGGCGGTGCGTGCTTGGGCTTCTTCTTCGTCGAGCATGTCGAGTTTGTTCAGCACCAGCCAGCGCGGTTTGCCGTAGAGTTCTTCGTCGTATTTGCGTAATTCGTTGATGATGGCGAGGGCTTCTTCTGCTGGGTTGACGGCTTCGTCGAAGGGGGCCAAATCGACGACGTGCAACAGCAGGCCGGTGCGCGATAAGTGTTTGAGGAAACGGTGGCCTAGGCCTGCGCCTTCTGCCGCGCCTTCAATCAGGCCGGGGATGTCGGCCATGACGAAGCTGTGGTTTTCGTCGATGCGCACGACGCCTAAATTCGGATGCAGGGTGGTGAAGGGGTAGTTGGCGATTTTTGGACGTGCGGCGGATACGGCGGTAATCAGGGTGGATTTGCCGGCGTTGGGCATGCCTAACAAGCCGACGTCGGCGAGGACTTTAAGCTCGAGTTGCAGGGAACGGGTTTCGCCTTCTTCGCCGGGAGTGGATTGTTTGGGCGCGCGGTTGACGGAGGATTTGAAGTGGATGTTGCCCAAGCCGCCTTTGCCGCCTTTGGCAAGGCAGACGCGCTGGCCGTGGTAAGTCAGGTCGGCGACGATTTCGTCTGTATCGAGGTCGCGGATGAGGGTGCCGACGGGCATTTTGAGGACGATGTCGTCCGCACCTGCGCCGTAGCGGTCAGAGCCGTGGCCTTTTTCGCCGTTTTTGGCTTGGTAGCGTTTGACGAAGCGGTATTCGACGAGGGTGTTGGTGTTTTCGTCGGCTTCTGCCCAAACGCTGCCGCCTTTGCCGCCGTCGCCGCCGTCAGGGCCGCCGCGGGGTACGAATTTTTCGCGGCGGAAACTGGTTGCGCCATTACCGCCTTTGCCTGCGGCGACTTCGATTTTTGCTTCGTCGATGAATTTCATGGTGTTCTCTTATGGGTATTCGGTTGTTTCAGACGACCTTTGTTGATAGAGGAGCTTGGTGTCTGAACGGATAAAATGTTGCTTATTATAAAGGATATTTCGGTTTTAGGCCGTCTGAAATGTGGTTTCAGACGGCCTTGGATTTATTGGGCGAGGGCTTGGTCGATTTCTTGGTAGAGTTGGGTGAAATTGGGTTCGCCAACGTAGGTTTTAAGGATATTACCGTTTTTGTCGATCAGGACGGAAGTCGGGTAAACCTGTGTGCCAAAGGCTTTTGCGGCCGTTTTGTCGGCATCGTACATGACGGTGAAAGGCAGGCCGTATTCTTTGACGTACTGATGGACGTTTTCGATAGGGTCGATGGGCTGGGCAATGCCGAGGACTTGGAAATTTTTGCCTTGATAGTCTTGGGCGGTTTTGATGATTTTAGGCATCTCGCTCACGCAGCCGGGGCAGGAGGGAAACCAGAAGTTGATGAGGGTAACTTTGTCTTTCAAATCGGAGTTGGTAATGATTTTGCCTTGCAGGTCGGGCAGGGCAAAATCAGGGGCGGCTTTGTTGCTGGGGATAAGGACGAAGGCAAGAAGTGCGCCGATCGTGGCAACGACAAGGAGTGTGAGTATTTTTTTCATGATGTAAGGTTTTGAATTGCGTGTGCTAAGGTTTGGGGAACGCTGATGCTGCGGCCGCTTTCGCTGCTGACGGGCATAAGGGTAACTTCGGCTTCGATGGCGGCTTTGCCGTTGGGCAGGGTCGCGGTTTGGCTGAGGATGATGTGGCGTGTGCCGATGTCTTTCAGACGGCCTGTGAAGGTTAAAACATCGCCTTCGAGCGATGGGCGGCGGTAGCGGATATCAACGCGTGCAACAATGAGCATGATGCCTTTGAGTTCGGACAGAAGGTCATGCTCTTGGAAAAACGTCCAGCGTGCTTCTTCGAGAAATTCGAGATAGCGCGCATTGTTGACGTGGCCGTAGCCGTCGAGGTGGTAGTTGCGGACGGTCAGTTTCATCAGTTGAGATTGATGGGTTGGAACTCTTCGCGTGCGATTGGTTCGTGTTCGAGGTCGGTAATCACAGTGGAGAGTTGGATGTCGAACCATTCATTGAAAATGTCGGCGTCCAAATCCGGCCATTCGCTTTCGTCTTCGCACCAGTCGGCCAATTCGGCAGCAAAAATGTCTTCAAAACGCGCTTCGATCTCGTCCCATACTTCGTCGGCAGTTTCGCACGGGCGAACGAGGTAGGAGTTTGCATCGGCTTGGATATCTTCAAGCGTCAGGCCGTCAAGGTGATTGCCGGGCAGGGATTTCAGCCAGTTCCAAAATGGATCGAGGGGGATAAGCAGGAAGACGCTGCGGTTGACTTCGTACATGGTGTTTTCCTTGGTTTCTGTATAGTTGAATGATATAGCAAAGGTGGGGGACTGGCTATCTTTTGGGGGATAAAGGCCGTCTGAATTTCAGACGGCCTTTATTTTTGGAAACAATCAGGGATTTTCTGATGGTGTTTGATACAGAGTTTGAGGATTGGCTGTATCGGGGATTTCTGCTGGAGCGGATTGGGGTGTTGCTACCGGTTCGGAAGTGGCGTTGCTGTCCACCAAGTCATCGATGTCGATGTTGTCGTCTTCGCTTTGAGGGAGCGTGCCGCCGGTTTGTTGGGTGCGGACTTTCATGTAAAGGTCGCGTGTGTAGCTGTATTTGTCGATGGCTGCGCCTTCGAGGCTGTCGGTCAGGTCGAGCAGTTCTTCGCGGGTGTTGATGGCTTGCAGGCCGATTGTGCCCCAGCGTCCTGCTCTGGTGTGGAAGACGGCATTTTTAACCGGATAGACGGTGGTGACGGCGTTGCCGACGGTATCGCGTACGGTAGACGGGCCGAGTAGGGGGACAACGAAGTAGTTGCTGTTTTTCCAGCCCCATGAGGCGAAGGTATCGCCGAGGGTGTTTTTATTGCTGGGCACACCGCCTGCACCGGCTACGTCGATTAAACCGCCAAGGCCGAAGGTGGTGTTGATGCCGACGCGGACGAGGTCTTCGCTGGCGCGTTTGACGTCAAGGCGCAGTACATTGCTGCCGAAGCTGACGACATCGCGCAGGTTGTTGAAGAAGTTGATCACGCCGGTACGCACCGGTTTGGGCGTTATTTTGCGATAACCGCGTGCGACAGGGGAAAGGACGTATTTGTCTGCTTTGTCGTTGAACTTGGAAACGGTACGGTTGTAGCCTTCGTAAGGGTCGGCTGGATTGCGTTCGGCAAGTGCGGGAGCGGAGGCTATGCTGATGAGGAGGCAGAGTGAAGCGGTGGTTTTTTTCATGATTGCAACCAGTCTTTGATTTCGTAAAGTTCGGCCAGTGCGCGGACGGAATCGGGAATGTTTTGAATGGTCGGTTTTTTGTCTGTCCGGCGCAGAGCGTTGAGCAGCAGGGAAACGCAGGCTGAATCTGCTTTGCCTACTTGGCTGAAGTCTATACTGTCTGTTTCTTTCAGACGGCATTGTTGTTCGTAGCGCGCAAAGGCGGAGGCAGTCAGGGTTTTGACGGTAACGTCGCCGCTGATGTAGAGCGTGCCGTTGCGGATTTCTGTTTGCATGGTGTCTTTATGATGTAAGGCACCATGCCGTCTGAACATCAGGCGGCATGGTGTGTGGGTGGATTATTTACCGCCGTTTTTGGCTTTCAAGTCGGCAATCAGGCCGTCGATGCCTTTGGCTTTGATGGTTTCGCCGAATTGGTTGCGGTATACGGTAACCAAGCTTGCGCCTTCGACTGCGACATTGTATGCGCGGTATTTGCTGCCGCTTTGGTAGGTGGTGAAGTCCATGTTGACCGGTTTTTGGCCGGAAACGTTGATTTCGGCGCGGACAACGATTTCTTTACCGCCTTTGTTTACGACAGGGTTGTCTTTGATGTTGACCTTGGCGTTTTTGAATTTCAGCATGGTGCCGGAGTAGGTGCGGATCAGCAGGGTTTGGAACTCTTTGGTCAATGCTTGTTTTTGTGCGTCAGTTGCAGTGCGCCATGGGTTGCCGACGGCCAACGCGGTCATACGTTGGAAGTCGAAGTAAGGGATGGCGTAGGCTTCGGCTTTTTGGCGTGCGGTGTTGGCATCGCCGCTGTTGAGGATTTTCAGCACTTGAACGGAGTTTTCACGGATTTGGTTAACTGCGTCTGCAGGTGCGGCAAATGCCATGCTGATGCTTAATACGCCGATGCTCAATGCGCTGATAAAAGAAGTTTTTTTCATGATAGTGTCCTGAATATTGAGTGGATATGTGTTTATTGTTCGTTTTGACCGGCAGATTCACCATCTGCGTTTTTCTCGGCAAAGCTGGTCATGAATTTGCCGATAAGGTTTTCCAAAACCATGGCGGAGCTGGTGACGGTAATGGTGTCGCCGGCCGCCAAAGAGTCGGTATCGCCGCCTTGCTGCAGGCCGATGTATTGTTCGCCCAACAGGCCTGAAGTCAGGATTTGTGCAGAAACGTCGCTGCTGAACTGATATTGGCTGTCCAGATTGAGGGCGACTTTTGCCTGATAGGATTTAGGGTCAAGCTGAATGGAGGCAACGCGGCCCACCAGTACGCCTGCGGATTTGACCGGAGCGTTGGTTTTTAAGCCGCCGATGTCGCTGAAATCGGCATAGACGGTGTAGGTTTGAGAGGATTTGCCGAACGATTGTCCGCCGGCGGCGCGGAAGGCGAGAAAGCCGATGGCGGCTGCGCCCAATAAGACAAACAGTCCTACCCAAAATTCCAAAGCATTTTTTTTCATGTGCTATTGTCCTTGTTTCATTCTTTTTAAGTGTCGTTTCAGACGGCCTTTAGTCGGTAAACATCCACGCGGTCAAAATGAAGTCGACGGCGAGGATGGTCAGGGCGGAAGACACTACTGTGCGTGTACTGGCGCGCAAAATACCTTCGGAAGTCGGTACGCAGTGGAAGCCCTGATGTACGGCGATCAGCGTAACGGCTACACCGAAAGCGGCGGATTTGATTAAGCCGTTGAGTACGTCGTAATGGAAGGTAATGTTGTTTTGCATTTGCGACCAGAAAATACCGCCGTCCAAACCCAGCCATTCGACGCCGACCAAATACGCGCCGTAAATACCGGCAACGTTGAAAATCGATGCCAGCAAAGGCATGGAAAACACGCCCGCCCAAAAGCGCGGCGCAACCACGCGTGCCACGGGGTCGACCGCCATCACGTTCATTGCTTCAAGCTGCTCGGTGGTTTTCATCAAGCCGATTTCGCTGGTCATGGCACCGCCCGCGCTGCTGGCAAACAGGATGGCCGCCAATACGGGACCTAATTCGCGCAACAGGGAAGCGGCAACCATATAGCCCAAAATATCGGCGGATTTGAATTTTGCCAGCTGCGTATAGCCTTGCAAGCCCAATACCATACCGACAAACAGGCCGGACACGGCAACAATCAGGACAGACAACACGCCTGCAAAGTAAACCTGGCGGATGCTCAGGCGCGGGCGAGCGAACGCCGTACCTGATTTGGCCAGGATATGCAGGAAAAACAGCGTAATGCTGCCCAGCGATTGGATGAAGCCGAGGGTTTTTGCCCCGACGGAACGGATAAAATTCATAGGTTTCAGTTGATTGGTTAAATGGTTTTCAGACGGCCTTGTTTAAGCTTCAGGCCGTCTGAACATCAGCCCAGCAAGTCTTGTTTTAAAGTCGTTTGCGCCGGATAGCGGTATGCGACAGGGCCGTCTGCCAAACCGCCGACAAACTGGCGTACCCAAGGCGAGTCGAGTTCGCGCATTTCTTTGGGCGAGCCGGAGAACATGATTTCGCCGTGTGCCAAGAAAATCACTTGATCGACGATTTCCAGCGATTTTTCGATGTCGTGCGTTACCATCACGCTGGTTGAGCGCAGGGCTTTGTTGGCACGGCTGATGAGGTGGGCGATGACGCCCAGCGAAATCGGGTCGAGGCCGGTAAAAGGCTCGTCATACAACATGATTTCAGGGTCGAGCGCAATCGTACGCGCGAGGGCGACGCGGCGCGACATACCGCCGGAAAGCTCGGAAGGCATCAGATTTTCAACACCGCGCAAACCGACTGCATTCAGTTTCAACACCACTAAATCGCGGATGACCGCTTCGGGCAAATCCGTCAGCTCGCGCATAGGGAAGGCGATGTTGTCGAAGACGGACAAGTCGGTGAACAATGCGCCGTGTTGGAACAAAACGCCCATGCGGCGGCGGTGTTCGTACAGCTCCTGCGCCGAAAATGCAGCTAAATCGCGCCCTTCAATCAGCACTTTGCCCGATTGCGGGCGGATTTGACCCGTAATCAGGCGCATCAGCGTGGTTTTACCGCTGCCTGAACCACCCATTACGGCGGCGAAATTGCCTTGTGGAATGCTGAAGTTGATGTTGTTCAGAATAGGACGGTCGCCATATGCGAAGGCAACGTCTTTCATTTCGATGAAGGGTGTGGAACTCATGCAGGAGAGGGGTGTCAAAAAATGTATTTTAATTACGGGTATTGTAAAGGGTATTGGATATTCGGGCAATTTTCAGACGGCCTGCGCTTAAGAATAACGGGTAAAAACGTGTGAAAGAATGCAGAAGCGTTGGTGCTACGGTCGTTTTGTCGCGTGTTGTGTCAAACATACAGACGGCTTTGTAGGTATATTTGTATAGAAATACAAAAACAACTGAATCAAATCTAATAAAAATATTTTTATTATCAAATATCAATACTTTTTTTGGGGGGGGAGCTTAGACAGGAAACAGCTAATCCAATATCTATATTGAATTCTTTGTGAAAAGAAAGAATAAAACATCGATAAATTTCCTTTTCTCTCTCTTATAGAGTTATAAGGATATTTCTTTAATCTCATTATTTTGCTCTGTGCCTAAAGCGTCCTGTTGGTCCATACATTTCCCCCGTTATGAGTCTGTTTTCATCCATATAGTTTCAAATTTAGTGGGATACGGACTTAGCTAATGGGCTTAAATCAACGAATAGAAGGAACTCCTCCATTTTTAGAAACAAATATAGGCCAATTTCCAATAATAGATTTGTTTATATCCATTGTTTCTAAATATTCTTTTGACTGATATGGGAAAACCCACCCATCATCATTTTCTCGTACATGAGATTCAACTATTAACAATGAAATTCCCATTTCTTGCTCTATTTGACTTAAAAAAGATACTGCGATTTTCTTTGCTTCTTGATAAGTAATTACCATGGAAATACTCCAAATTAAAAATGTTTGAAGATAGTAAAATTGACTTCTCCTCCTTTTTGTATTTGCCTATCAATATACCTTTTTGGATAATTGTGCTTTATGGCCTGCTGGATCGATGGCGTTAAACAAAGGCCGTCTGAAACGGTTTTTCTGTTTTCAGACGGCCTCTTAGCTCAAACCTTGAAAACCGCATGCGCGCGTTCCGCACACATGCTACTTATTGAGTTTAAGTTTTATATGGGTTACGGCTTGCTTAATTGGCTCTGGGGAGTTTTAAGCCTGTGTACGTAATGTAATTAGGGTTTACTTACTCTAAAATATAATTAAATTTTTCTTCGAATCCATAATCCTCATCTTGTTTCTTAACTCTTTCTAGAACCTTTACTATTTCAATAAATATATTTTCTAATTGATTTTTTGAGAACATAGCATCTTTCCATACCAAAGTAATCGGTCGTTCTACATTTGTACTTAATAAATCCCACAGAGCATCAAGATTGTTCCCATAATAATCTTGTATAGAAAATATTTTTGAAATTTGATTATGAAAATCTTGTTCCGTATAAATTTTACTACCGATAATCTCTAATTGCATAAGTTATATTCCCATTTCCAAGCTCCAAACCGTGTTGCAGAGATACAATGATCAGTTGTTATATATAGCAATCCATCGTTAGAATATAACAATCTAGTACCAGCCTGATTGGATCTTGACATAGTGTTTATTGAGCCAATGTTCGCTTCATACCATATCCTATTCTGTTTAGCAGGGAAAATATTTGTAGAATTTGCAAAAATATCTCCCCCTAATTGTCCATTTTTTATTGTATTACCCAAGGCTTTTCCTGGGCGCCATCCCATACTTATCGCCTGAGATTTAGTAATATAATTAGAAGGAAGCTTACCTGTACTTCTCAAACTTTCAATAACTTGATTAGCAGCTTGAGCTGTCTTCAAATCAAGTTTCAATAAAGCTGCTGATGCAGAATTTGCCTTTCCTTCTGAAGTTCTTAATTTTTTAATTTCCCTCTCTAGTTGAGCATGTTGGTTAAAGTTGCTGTTTTTATTTCCGTTTCTTATTTCCTGAACATTTTTCTCCACCTGCTCACGAGTTGTCAATTTATTAAGCTTCCTATCAACCTCCCATCTCGGTTTTGCATCAGACACAGGCTTAGCCTTAGGCATACCGGCCCCTGATTTACCCACACTGAACAAATCTATAGAGAACTGAACATATTTTGCAGCCTGCTCCGACAGCCCCAACTGTTTCAAGGCCTGGACCGTAATCGTCGGTCGTTGCTCGCTGGCTTTTTTCCGAAGTTCTTCGTTCCCGTAATGACATAATCGTAGGAAGACATTATACCAACCAAAGCGGCGGCACAGCCGAAGCCGAAAGTCTCGGCACAAGATCCGCCTCCGGCTACACTGGAAAGCACAACCCCCAAACTGCCCGAAACGATTTAAGCCCCAGGTGAGATGTAGCGGTGCAGGATGCTTTTGTCTTCCGCATCCAGTTTTGCATATTCGGCCTTCAGGTAGTCAGCCACCCAATCGGGATGTCGGTTTAGATAGCCTATGGATTCGTTTTTCAAGTCCTTAAACCGACTGTCAAAGCGTTTATCTTGGATAAATTCGATGATACGTCCTACATTTTGACGACATTCGGTAATTCTTCCTTTGGAACTGCATTCATGCTTGACTTGTTCTTTTATGACGGAATAAATTTTAAGAGCTGTCTGTTCGTCCTTCTTTAAGGCCGCTGATTTCAGACGATCTTTTTAATTTAGTTGGGTTTTCAACTCAACCTACACACTTAATCTGAAAGTTCATATAGCATATCCAAAAAGGCATCAAAACTATCTGCAATATGGCTAGTTACCATTTTCGTATCTCCATTCTCATCTTCATAAAAATCATCATGATACATCAGAATGATAAATGGATTTTCATTGCATTTTCTGTAATCAAAACAGATATAATCTCCATTAGCTGAAATCCCAAAAGCAATCACTTTTTTTGCATATCCATATTCATCATCGATACATGAATAGCTATAAATATCCTCATAGCTTAAATTTTGCTTATACCCTAAAAATGAAATGTCCCTTTCATCATTTTCACCGTATTGATTGATAAAATTGAAAATATTTTCTTTAGGGTATAAATGATCATGTTTGCCAAGAAGTGATACATATGAAACAGGAAAAACGACCCCTACATCTTCAGCAAATTGTTGAATTGTTCTTATTGGAACCAATCCCTCATCTGATAATATTGATAGTTTTCTCATTTTTACTGACCTTTCTTTAACGATTTTTGACCAGTATGCCTAACAGCTTTATGAATACTATTAGGAATTAACTGCATATTATAAAGAGGCGGGCAAATATGCCCGCCTTGTTTTTAATATTTCTGCAAACCTTCTACCTTGATTTCTTTGGCATTGGCATTTATGAAGGCTTGGGTCGCCTTCATCGTGGCTTGGATGCGCGGATCGTTCCAGCGCACGATTTGGTTGTTTTCATCGCGCTTGTCCGACCAAATAATCACGCCGTCGGTGTATTTTTTGCTGATTTCGAGCATTTTGCGCCAGCGGACGGGGTCGATGAACTGTTTGAAATAAGGGCTGTTGGTGGCCGAATAATATTGCGGCCAAATGTAGCCGATGATTTTTTTGTTGGGAAAGCGTTGGTGGATGTCGTCAACGGCGGTTTTCACGTCTTTTTCCCATTGCACCAAATCGGGGGAAGTGATGTAGAACACAGGATTGGCATAGTCGCTGATAGCGGCGGTGGGCGCACGGCGTTTGCTGACTTGCCGCCATTTTGTCAAGATGGCTTCGTTGTCAACGTTGGGACGGTAGTGTCGGATGCCGTGCAGGTGTTCGGAGGGCATGCCGTAGTTGCTGATGACGGCGCGCGGGTTTTCTTCTCTGAAGATTTGGTACATCCGCGCGAAGTCAGTTCTCAATTCGTCGGGCGTCAGCAGCTGGCCGTATTTTTCGGCAAACCAGCTTTCGATGTCGGTAGAAATGGTGCGGTAGCCTTCGCGGCGCGATTGTTTGGCCAATTCACGGATGCGCGCTTCGTTGAGTACGCCGTGTTTGCGTTTGCCCGTCGGATCGGGTTTGACCAGCTCGCTTTCGTAAACCAAGAACACTTTGGAGAGTTTGTCGGCAGTAAGGTCGGGTTTGCCGACGTAGTCCATGCGGTCGTAGATGATGAAATCTTTGGCATGGGCGGAGAGGGCGGTCAATAAGAGGACGAGGGGCAAAAGGCGGTTGGGTTTCATATTTTTAGGCAGATAAGGGAAAAGGGCCATTGTACGGGAAGCGGTGTTAAAGTAAGTCAAAGGCCGTCTGAAAGGATAAAAGTTCTTTCAGACGGCCTTTTATTTGAATGTAGCAGGAATATTCAGCTTTATGGCTAGTGTCACGGATTTATTGCGCTGAAGTTTTCTCCAAGAATAGGAAAGTCTCGGCTTTGTTGCGCGGTCTTGCGCCTTGCCACAAGGTCTGCCAACCCGAAGGTGCGCCGATGTTGGCGGCTTGGCGGATGAGGCGGTAGCGGCAGGACGGGTCGTCGGTCGTGGTTTTAATATGGCTGTATTGTGTCCACGCGATGCGTGTGCGCTGGTCTTGGCTGTCGATGCTGATACATTCGAGGCCGTCTGAAAGTTTCTGTTTCAATTCGGAAGAAAGTGCGGTTTCCATTTGGTGTACCACCGGCGCATGGCTTTTGGCGGCGTTGAGCCACGGTAAAAACAGGGTCATCAGCAAGGCCCAGGCCAAGGTAACGCCGGCTGCCCAGTTGGTTACGGCTTGGCGGCCACGGATGTTTTTACGCGTAATCGCCCAGAGCCACAATGGGGTAAACAGTAGGGCGATGGTCATCGGAATCGGGTCGATGTCGGGGATGTAATATGGGCTGAAATAGGCGGCGCGTTCGGCCAGCTTGGCAGGCCAGCCGTAGTTCATGGCGAAGAAGCCCAGCCATAGGAATACGGCAATCAAACCGAATGCCATGATGCCGAACCAGTTGATAAATGCCGCTGCGCCGCGGCGCAGGCCGTCTAGTTGTGCCGCGCCGAGCAGGGCGAGCGGCGGCAACAGCCAAACGAGGTTGTCTTGCAGGCGTTGCGGGTTGATGGCGAGCAGGGCTGTCATGATAACCAGCCACGACAGGCTCAGAATGCCCCAGTTTTTATCGTGGATACGCGTGCGGCTGAGCGTCCATGCTGCTAGTGGCCAAGCAGGCAGGGCAAACCACAGCAGGTTTTTCAGATAATAGGGCAGGTTGAAGGCCGTCTGAATCTGATGGAAACCGCCGAATACGCCTAAGGAATAATGGTTGAACCAAATATCAAACCATTCGGGATGGGTTCTGGATAAAACCAGCGGATACAGAATCAGCAGGGGCAGGGAAACGACGATGGCGCCAATCAGGGTCAGCAGATAGCGTTTGCTTTGCCAAGTAGAATGGAACGACAGGGCAAGTGCCAAAAACATCATGGCCGCGGTCAGCAGATAGCCTGAGGAAAGGGAGAGTAAAACCCAACCGCCGCACAACAGCAAAATGGCAATAATGACGCGGCGGTGTGCCAGTGAAAAGCCGCACAGAATCAATCCAAACGCGGCAAAAGCGGCCGACATGGGATTGAGGAAGTGGGCGATGGGCAGCAAACCGATGCTGCCGATAAGGATTAAGACAACGCTGCGGCCATGGTGTCTGCCGAGAAAGTTGAACCCGGCAAAACCGCAGGCGGTCAGTCCGATGGCGGTAAATACCACGCCGGCAAAACGGGCGGCATCATAGGCATCGGCCGCCCAAGGCGAAAACAGGGTTTGGAATGCGGTTGCCGCCCACAAAAAAGCAGGGGAGATGGTGAAATCGGGTTGGCCGAAGATTTGTGCAACCAGCAGGCTGCCGCCGTTTTTCATGGATTCGGAGGCGGTAAAGAGAGAGGGTTCGGCAGGATTCCACAAGTCATGCGAGAACACGCCCGGCCACAGCCAGGCAAAGGCCATCAGCAGCAGAAGCCATGGTTTTTCATGGGTTTTTTGGGGGCGGCGCGGATCGGGCGGTGTGTAAGTCAGCATGGAAGGTCAAAAAACGGTTGGTTTGAATAGCAATGGTACAGGGTTTGATGGGTTTGCGCGATATGCCGGACCGGAGGGCTTTGTAAAATAATGCTTACGGCTCGTTTTTATCGGGTGTTTGGAATGATATGGTATTCGGTTGACGACAAAAAGCTCAGGCCGTCTGACAGGAATATTTCAGACGGCCTGAATGCAAAAAAGACTGCACGAAGCAGTCTTTTTGACAAAGCGGCAATTAGCGTTTGAACAGGTTGCCGAATTTGTTGTTGAATTTGTCCACGCGACCGGTAGTGTCGACGATTTTTTGAGTACCGGTGTAGAAAGGGTGGCACAGAGAGCAAACCTCAACGTTGAAGCTGTCTTTTTCCATTGCGGATTTGGTCACGAATTTGTTGCCGCAAGAGCAGGTAACGTTGATTTCGTGGTAGTTCGGGTGAATACCTTGTTTCATTTTATTTCCTTTCGATTAAGCGGGCACAGGGGTTTTGCCTGTACTTCAGTTAAGCATGGAATTTTCGCTATTTTTGGCTGTTTCGTCAAGAGGATATTTTGTATGCAGGGCAGTTTCGCAACAGACGAGAACAGTTTAGAATAGAGTCTCGAACTGCATATTATGCGGTCAGATTGTAATCTAACTGAAAAGAGGATGTAAAACCTCCTCTAGATGTGAAACTTTAAGAAGAATAATAGTCTGAATAATATTTACGCTTGTACGAACAGGAGACGGAATCAATGTGGAAAAAGATATTGACGTGCATTTTGCGTGTTTTGGGAGGAGTGTTGCCCCCGTCTTATTGCAAACCATTCGGCAGAATTGCGCAAAAATTCCGTGCTGCTTTGGCTATGTGCATTTCTCCAAACATCGGTAAAAACGTCAATATTGAAAAAGGTGGGTACGTCTTTCCGGATACGGTAGTCGGCGATAATTCGGGTATCGGCGTAAATTGCGAAATCTGCCGCGGTTTGACCCTCGGCAAGAACGTGATGATGGGGCCGGAATGCCTGTTTTATTCGACCAACCACAAATTCAACCCTGAAACCCGCCGCTTCGAAGGTTATACAGATATCAGCCCGATTGTGATTGAAGATGATGTTTGGATTGGCCGGCGTGCGATTATCATGGGCGGCGTTACCATCGGTAAGGGCGCGGTAATCGGCGCAGGTTCGGTGGTTACCAAAGATGTGCCGCCTTATTGCGTGGCTGCGGGTAATCCTGCGATTGTTCGGAAAAAACTGCTCGATGAGCAAGAGCTTGCAGCCGAATAGCGTGAATAAAATAGCAAAATAAAAGGCCGTCTGAAATTCAGACGGCCTTTTTTCAATAGTGCTTAAGCGGCAATTTTTTCGCATTCTTTAATGCAAGCCAAGCAAGATTCGTAGCAGGCTTTGCATTCAGCGTGGTGGCCGGCGTGTTCTTTGCAGGCGGCAGCACATTGTTTGCAGGCTTCGATGCACACTTTTGCCAAAGACGGGGTCAGGCGTGAATTTTGGGCGGCGAGGTTTTGCAAGGTGCCGCACAGAGCCAGCATTTGATTGACGCCGGCTGCGCAGTCTTTCATGGAGGTATCGCCTGCGCTCAACAGGGCAATGCAGTGCGCCAAGCAGATTTGACCGGCTTCAACGCAATGTGCGGCCGCTTTGCGCGCAGCTTCGTAGGCGCGCGGTGCAGAATGCGCGTGACCGGCATGACCGGCGTGGTGTGCATGGCCTGCATGGTCGTGAGCACGGGCAAAAGAAGCGGCGGCGGTAAGGGAAACAGCAGCGGCGCTGCCGATAAATTGACGACGGTTCATAAGATAGAGTCCTTTTTGCTTGGTGAAATGATATTACGAATAATTAAATCTATTCGATAACAATAGGTTAACATATTATTTGTTTATAAACAATAAAGGCTGCCTGAACTTTTAGGCAGCTTTTTTTAGATACGCGTTAGGTTGATAGAGTTTTCTTTTTCTGAATCAGCAGCCTCAACGAAGTTGCCGTGCCATCAAGACTGTATCAGTATAGCCAGTCATAAAGGTTTTACGAATAAAAAGAAAAGGCCGTCTGAAAGATGAAATTTCAGACGGCCTTTATTCAAACTAAAGCCTACATCAGATGACTTCTAAAATGAAATACTGACGCAGTTTTTCGTACACATTATTTTGTACGTTGATACAACCATTGGTTATGATGCGGTCGGCCACATGAGGGGAGACGATGCGTTCCATGCGTCTTTCCTGTGGCTTGAGCGTCCATACCCTGTGTAACGCAAACAGAAAGTCATTTTCTTCTTTGAAGCCGATAACCTCGCCACCGTAACCCGGTTTGCTGGTCATCATCGGCGTCATATTGAATTTGCCTTTCGGCGTGGTCTTGCCAATCAGTACCGGATGGCACTGACCGTCGTCGGCAAAGCAAAGCTCCGCCTTAGCTGTATTGACCACAACTTTTTTACGCTGGATATAGTCGCTGACAGCATCGGCAGCGGCCAAAGAATTCAGACCTGCTGCCAAGGCTATACCCAATAGGATCCGTTTCAAATTTGTCCTTATTGACGGATGCGGTTAGGAGCTTCTTTAATGATCTCGCGGATGATCACTTGAGGCTCTTGTTTAGGTGTAGGTGCTGGAGGAGGACATACGGCATCTTTAGGGAATACTGGATTCCAGAAGAAGCTGCGTGCAAATTTGTCTTTGTCGTAGATCACTTTGTATTGGCAAGTAGTGATGCCTTCAACGCCGGAAGTGTTTTCAGGGTCAACGCCTACGCCCGGGGTGTAGAAGTGGAACAGGTAGTCCCATTCACGCACGCCAACCATGCCTTCGTCGTAGTGAGGACGGCCGAGGATTTTGTAGATGTCGTCTTTGGTCAGACCAGGACGCATTTGATCCAGCTCGTCAAAAGTCGGGAATGTACCGCGGTCTTTGTTGAAGGTCAGGGAGTAAGGTTTAGGGAAGCGTGGCTCGTCTGTAGTGCCTTCAGGAGTGATTTTGCTCTTAGTAGCACAGGCGGCCAGCAGGCCGGTAGCCAGCAGGACGAAGCCTACTTTTGCGATTTTTTTCATTTGATAATCCTTTTATTGATTTTACCGGCCGAACTTTTCAGACGGCCTGTTAGTGCCGGCAGCGAGTTTGCCGGTTTACCCAAATAATGTTGTGCTTCTTAAAGATGTACCCGACGGTTTGACAAACAGAACATCGGCACATTCCGGCAGGGCATTGCGCCTCATCTCCGTTGTATCCGCCTGAATCGGCAGAACCGTTCAGACGGCCTGACTGACATTTATTGTCACTTTGTAACAATTTCACTTCGAGTAAGGCTTGGGGTTTAGAGATGTCCGGTTTTCGATAAATCAGGTTGTATTGCGTAATACCTTGTTATCTTTGTGCTTTAGTTCATTTTGGCATTTGCCGGAGATTAGGTACTTAATCTTTCGGGTGTTATCCCTGCAAATTGTATGCCAGTTTTCTTTTATGCGCATAATCTGAGTATGCCAAAATGTTGGCTTTATACAACATTCATATTAGCGAACCAGAAATGGATTGTACCTTTTCTCATGCCCGATACTGGTCATACGGCCGTGTCCGGCTATAACTTGCGTGGTTTCGGGCAGGGTTAATAGTTTAGCGCAGATATTGTTTATGAGGTCATCATGATTGCCGCGTGGAAAATCTGTGCGACCGACAGTCTCATAAAATAAAACATCGCCTGCGACTAAAAGTTCATTTTCGGCGTTGTAAAAAACGACTTGGCCGGGAGTGTGGCCGGGAATGTGGAGGACTTGGAAGCTGTGATTGCCGACCTTGAGCGTTTCCCCTTCTTCCAGCCAGCATGTCGGCGTGAATGACGGAGAAACAGGGAAGCCGTATTGCGCCGTCGTTTGCGGAAGGGCTTGGAGCAGGAATTCGTCGTCTTTGTGCGGGCCGAGAACGGGTACGTCGCAGGTTTTCAAAAGTTCAACCACGCCGCCTGCGTGGTCAAGATGGCCGTGGGTCAGCCAAATGGCGGTCAGCTTGAGGCCTTTGTTTTTGATTTGTTGCAATAAATAGGGTACGTCGCCGCCGACATCGGTCAAAACGGCTTCTTTGGTTTCGTCATCCCAAATCAGCGTGCAGTTTTGACGGAAAGGGGTAACGGCGTTGATTTCAAATTGGAGTGCCATGGGTGTTCCTAGGAAAGGCTTATTTAATGTTGTTTACGTTTCAGACGGTCTTTTGTTATTATGCACATATAATAAAAAGCAAGTCTGGAAAAGTGTCTTATGAATAATGTAATGCGAACCATGATACCGATTTTTGCGGCTTCTTTCATCTCTGCGGCGTTTGGTGCAGATTTGTTGTTGGCTCAGGAATATAAAAATCAAGATATTGCCGGTTGGGCCATGAGTGAAAAGTTGGATGGCGTACGCGCGTATTGGGACGGCAGGCAGCTGGTCAGTCGTCAGGGCTATGCGTTTACACCGCCCAAAGGTTTTACAGCAGGTTTTCCGCCGTTTCCGATGGATGGTGAGTTGTACAGCGGACGAGGGCGGTTTGAGCAAATTTCCGCGACGGTGCGTTCTGCCTCGGGAACTTGGGACGGCATCCGCTTGCATGTTTTTGATGTGCCACAGGCGCAGGGTAATCTGTATCAGCGTCTGGAAACGGCTTCGAAATGGCTGAAATCACACCCGTCGGCACGGTTTACGGTTATTCCGCAAGTCAAGGTGCGTGACAAACAGCATGCTTTGGATTTTTTGAAACAAGTTGAAGCGCTGGGTGGGGAAGGGGTGATGCTGCGTCAACCTGAAGCCCGTTATGCAAGCGGTAGAAATGGGCAGCTGTTGAAGCTGAAAAGTGAATATGATGATGAATGTACGGTAACGCGTCATTATGAGGGCAAAGGGCGCAATGTCGGGCGTTTGGGTGCGGTAGGATGCAAAAACCAATATGGCGAGTTTCGTATCGGCAGCGGTTTTAAGGATAAAGACCGCGACCATCCGCCGAAAATCGGTGCGCTGATTACTTACCGTTATCGTGGTTTTACGCAAAAGGGAACGCCGAAATTTGCAACATTTGTCAGGGTGCGCTCAGATCGATAAAACAAATTAAAGGCCGTCTGAAAGTAGGTTTCAGACGGCCTTTAATATAGATGTTGCATAGCCTTTTATAAGGTTTCCAATACATCAGGCAACTCGGCCAAGCTATTGAGCATGGCAACATGGGGCATGGAGGAAAGCTGTTTGGCAGTATGTGCGCCGGTGGTGACGGCGATGGCGCGGATTTTGGCGTTGGCGGCCATTTCTAGGTCGTGGGTGGTGTCACCGACGACGACGGCCTCTTCCGGTTCAATACCCAGTCGGTCACAGAGGGCAAGTACCATATCGGGCGCGGGTTTGGACGGATATTCGCTGGCGCAGGCGGTTTCCAGCCAAAAGTCTTGAGTGTCGGTTTGTGCGATGGCTTTGTCCAAGCCGCTTCGGCCTTTGCCGGTGGCGATGGCAAGCCAATAGCCTTGTTGTTTCAAGCGTTGCAGGCAGGGCAGGGCTTCGGGAAACAGGGTCATGTTGCGGTTGTTGGGATTGAGGTAGTGCGCGGCATAGGTCTCAATCAGGGTTTCCTGAACGTGTTCGCTGACGTTGTGGGCAAGGCGGCGGATGATGCCGGAGAGGCTGTATCCGATGAGCGGGCGGATTTGGTCGGCTTCGGGAACGGGCAGGCCGCAATCGGCAAAGCTTTGCTGAAAGGTGTGGATGATGGGGTTGGTGGTGTCGGCAAGTGTGCCGTCCCAGTCGAAAATAATGAGTTTGGGTTTCATGGGTTTCCTTTCAGACGGCCTTTTCCTGATTTTCCAGCATTAAAACAAATTGTGCCAATTCTTGCGGCAGGGGGGCTTCCAGGATCAGTTTCTCTCCGGTCAGCGGATGGGCGAGATGCAGCTCGGAAGCGTGCAGGAACATTCTTTTCAAACCGAGTTTTTGCAGGCGTTTGTTGGCTTGATAGTCGCCGTAGCGTTCGTCGCCGGCAATGGGGCAGTCTTGCGATTGCAGATGGACGCGGATTTGGTGGGTGCGGCCGGTTTTCAGGGTGGCTTCGACAAAGGTCAGGTCGGATAGGCCGACTTGGTGCAAAAGGCCGTCTGAAAAACGGTTTAACACGCGGAAGATGGTGTGGGCGGATTGGCCGTCTTCGCTGACGCGCACCATTTTTTCGCCTTGTGCGCCGGTGTATTTGAACAGGGGGAGCTTGACGTGGAAGCGGTCGTTCGGCAGCCTGCCGACACCCAGCGCGAGATAGATTTTTTTCGGATGGTCGTTGCGGATGGCTTCGTGCAGTTTCACCAAGGCGCTGCGTTTTTTGGCAATCATCAAAAGGCCGCTGGTGTCTTTGTCGAGGCGGTGGACGAGTTCGAGATAACGTGCTTCGGGACGAGCGCGGCGGATTTGTTCGATGACGCCGAAGCTCACGCCGCTGCCGCCGTGGACGGCAACGCCGGATGGTTTGTTGATGACCAAAAGCGCATCGTCTTCGTAAACGATGTCAAACTCGCGCGCAGGCGCGGCCTGGCTTTCAGACGGCCTTTGTTTTTCGGCGATACGTATCGGCGGAATGCGGACGGTATCGCCTGCCTGAATGCGGTTGTCGGGTTTACAGCGTTTTTTGTTCAGCCGCACTTCGCCGGCGCGGATAATGCGGTGGATATGGCTTTTCGGGACGCCTTTGAGGATTTTTATCAGATAGTTATCAAGGCGTTGGCCTTCCTCGTGTTCGGCAACGGCAATCAGGCTGACTGAATCTTTGCGTATTGCGTGCATTTTCTCTATAATCCCAAACGTCCGTTTCGGGACTCGAACCTGCCATCGCAGGCCGTCTGAAACGGATTTATTGTTAAAACGAGATTTTATATTAAAAACGCACTCCGCAAAGCATTTCCTTGTGTTTGTTCAAAGCCGGCAAACGCAATCCCGTAATTAAGTTTGAATTGAACCTGCCGTCCGGCCGGGCGTAAGACGCAGTCCGCGCAGCACCGTCCGAAATTACCGGCGCTACGATAATAAGAAGATGTAGGCTGCCTTATTTTGTCCGAAACATCAGCATTCGGACGGCAGCGGAACCATCAACCTTTCCGCCGCATTGTTCTTTATTTCCTTCTTTATCCGAATCCGTCCGCACATGGCTTGAGCTCAAGCATGCAACCTTGCGGATTTCAAATCAAATACTGGTTACACGGGGATTTTCCCATCTTGCCTTTGAAGAGTGCCAACCGGACAGACAGGCCGTCTGAAAAAGATATTCACAAATCAAACGGCCGCTGTTCACGAGGTGACTATGAAAAGAATGTTATTCAACGCAACGCAGGCCGAAGAGCTGCGCGTTGCCATTGTCGATGGCCAAAACCTTTTGGACTTGGACATCGAAACGCTGGGCAAAGAACAGCGTAAAGGCAATATCTACAAAGGTATCATTACCCGCATCGAGCCGTCGCTGGAAGCGTGTTTCGTCGATTACGGAACCGACCGCCACGGCTTTTTGCCGTTTAAGGAAGTATCGCGTTCGTATTTCCGCGATTACGAAGGCGGCAGGGCGCGTATTCAAGACGTGCTCAAAGAAGGCATGGAAGTCATCGTTCAAGTCGAAAAAGATGAGCGCGGCAACAAAGGCGCGGCACTGACCACCTTCATCAGCCTGGCCGGCCGCTATTTGGTATTGATGCCGAACAATCCGCGCGGCGGCGGCGTATCCCGCCGTATCGAAGGCGAAGAGCGCCAAGAGTTGAAAGCCGCCATGGCCGAACTCGACATTCCGAACGGCATGAGCATCATTGCTCGTACTGCCGGCATCGGCCGCAGCGCGGAAGAGTTGGAATGGGACTTAAACTACCTCAAGCAACTCTGGCAAGCCATTGAAGAAGCAGGCAAAGCACACCATGACCCTTACCTGCTCTTTATGGAAAGCTCGCTGCTGATTCGTGCGATTCGTGACTATTTCCGTCCCGACATCGGCGAGATTCTGGTGGATAATCAAGAAGTTTACGACCAAGTTGCCGAGTTCATGAGCTATGTCATGCCGAGCAATGTAGGCCGTCTGAAACTCTATCAAGACCACACGCCGCTGTTCTCCCGCTTCCAAATCGAACACCAAATCGAAAGTGCATTCTCACGCAGCGTCAGCCTGCCTTCCGGCGGCGCGATTGTGATCGACCACACCGAAGCCTTGGTTTCCATCGACGTCAACTCTGCGCGTGCCACACGCGGCTCGGATATTGAAGACACCGCGTTCAAAACCAATATGGAAGCTGCCGAAGAGGTTGCCCGTCAAATGCGCCTGCGCGACTTGGGCGGTTTGGTCGTCATCGACTTCATCGACATGGAAAATCCGAAACACCAACGCGATGTTGAAAACGTACTGCGCGACGCGCTCAAAAAAGACCGTGCCCGCGTGCAAATGGGCAAACTTTCGCGTTTCGGTCTTTTGGAATTGAGCCGCCAACGTTTGAAACCGGCTCTGGGCGAAAGCAGCCATGTTGCGTGTCCGCGCTGTGCCGGTACCGGCGTCATCCGCGGCATCGAATCCACCGCCCTGCACGTTTTGCGCATCATTCAAGAAGAAGCAATGAAAGACAACACTGGCGAAGTACACGCACAAGTGCCTGTCGATGTTGCCACCTTCCTGTTGAACGAAAAACGCGCCGAGCTGTTTGCGATGGAAGAGCGCTTGGATGTGAACGTCGTCCTGATTCCAAACATTCACTTGGAAAATCCGCACTACGAAATCAACCGCATCCGCATCGATGACGTAGAAGAAGACGGCGAACCGAGCTACAAACGCGTCGCCGAGCCGGAAGAAGACGAATCTGCCAAACCTTTCGGCAGCGAAAAAGCCAAAGCTTCCCGTCCTGAGCCAGCTGTCAAAGGCGTACGCCATACCCAGCCTGCACCAACTGTCGCCCCTGAGAAAAAAGCCTCTTGGTGGGACAGCTTCAAAGCTTGGTTGAAACGCATTTTCGGCGGCGAGCCTGCACCTGCCGCAGTTGCTCAAGAGCCTGCCGAAAAACGCACTACAACCAACCGCAGCCAAAACAGCAACCGCCGTTCAAACAGCCGCCGTCAAAATCCACGCCGCAACAACAAAAACGACGGCAGCAAAGTCGAAGTGCGCGAAGTGAATGCCGAAGCTGCCGACAGCAAGTTTGAAGAAAGCAAATCAAGCGAAAGCCGTAACGACGAGCGTAAAGACACCCGCCGCAACCGCAACCGTAACAACAACCGCCGCGATGATCGCAACAACGAGCGCAACCGTGTTGAGGAAGTAGTTGAAGATGTAAACGTTCAAGAAGTGGCTGCACTGGCTGAGATGCCGTCTGAAAACCAAGCGGAACAAAACGGCAATAAACGCCGCCGCAACAACAGTCGCAACGAGCGCAACCGTAATCAATCTGCGGAAAACCGTGTTGAGGACGTGAACGTTCAAGCCGATGGCGAACAGGCGCAAGTTGAAGCGGACGACAACGCCCGCAGCGAAGAGGGTGTGAAAAACAACGGCCGTCAAGGACGCGACCGCAACAACCGTCAGCGCAACAATCGCAACGACCGCCGTTCCAACAGCAAAAAACGCAATATTCCGTCTTCAGCAAAAATCGAGCAATACCTGAACATTACCGACACCGCCGACAAAGTCCTCTTTGCCGTAGCGCATGTTTTGGGTTTGAATGAAACGGTTGAAGCTGCAAATGCGACATTGTCTTCTGAAAGCGATCAAGCCGAGCCGCTGGTGATTGTGGTATCCGAGCCTGAAGTTACCAGCGCAGAGCCATTCGTATTTGCAATTGAAAGCGAAGACGAGCCTGCCGTAGCGCAAACTGAAGGAGCCGATGCCGAACAAGCCCTGCTTGCATCTGCGGTCAACAATGTCAAAGAAGCCATTTCTGCGGTATTGTCTCCGAATGCAACGGCTACTGTTGCACCGGTTGAAGCACCAGCCGAAACTGTTGCCACACAAACTGAAGCCGTAGCTGAAGCAGCGCCTGTCGCAATCGTTTTGCCGGAAGGTTTGGGCGATTTGATCTTCGTTGAAACCGATCCGCAAGCTGTTGCCGCTTTTGCTGCGCAGCCACAACCTGAACCTGTTGCCAAAACACGCCGTTCGGATGTGCCTAAAGTAGAAGTGGAAGACGTAGCAGTCGAAATGATTTTGGTGGAAACACGCAAAGATTAAGATTGGTTTTCCAGTTAAAAGCCCGATGTTGAACGCATCGGGCTTTTTTATTGGCAAGGAGTTATGCTGCTCTTATTTTCTTTGTGTTTACCATGAGCATTGCTTCATGGTTGAAAAAGCAGGATAGATTGCTGAGAAAGGGAAGGCATGGTTTTTTCAATAGGAAGGGCTTAATGAAAATTGGTATGAGAAAAGCCGTCTGAAATGGTTTCAGACGGCCTTGGTTTGTGTGTGTATGTTTAGGTATTGTGATTAGTTTTTGTTCAGAGAGTCACGGATTTCGCGCAACAACAGAACTTCTTCGCTAGGCTCTGCCGGTGCTTCTTCAGCAGGAGCGTCGGTTTTTTTCAAGGAGTTGATGGCTTTAACCACGCAGAAGATGGCAGCGGCAACGATCAGGAAGCTGATCACAGTGTTGATGAACAGACCGATGTTCAGGGTAACGGCACCGGCTGCTTGAGCGGCTGCCAGGTTGGCGTAACCTTCTGCAGGAGCGGCTTGTGCGCCGTCTTTCAGTGTAATGAACAGGTTGGAGAAATCAACGCCGCCGATCAACAGACCGATAGGAGGCATGATTACATCGTCAACCAATGATTTGACGATGCCGCTGAATGCTGTACCGACAACCATACCGACTGCGAGGTCGACAACGTTGCCGCGCATAATAAATTCTTTAAATTCTGAAGCGATTGACATAATTAATCTCCTGTATGTGTTTGAGTCAAAATCAGATGTGATTCAATAAATCGGCAGGCATATTAACGCTTTATTGGTTAAGAAAAATTCATTAATGTTAAATTTTGTATTTTATGCCAAAAATGTCCTGCTTCTATGCCTTCTGTATGAAAAACAGGCCGTCTGAATTTTTTCTGTTACTTTTTTGCACCACTTTTTATCAGCGGCTAAGTATCAGATAACATGAATGTTATCTTTAGAATCAATGCTCTATCTTGCCTTTTAAATGAGATGAAATGATAATGTTGTAATGTTATTAACATAATGTGCCAAAGCATGCGGCAATCATATTTCCTACGTGTATTTGAATTTCAGACGGCCTTATCGATTATGCAGTCATTCAAACCATAATGTAATGGCCATAAAAAACGCACTTTCATGATGAAAGTGCGTTTTGCGTAAAAACTGTTTAGTTCTCTTCGTCGTTCAGCGCGTTGATGCTGTAACCGCCGTCAACGTAGGTAATCTCGCCGGTGATGCCGGAAGCGAGGTCAGACAGCAGGAAGGCGGCTGTGTTGCCGACTTCTTCAGTGGTAACGTTGCGGCCCAGTGGGTTGTGGGAAGCGACGTGGCCTAAGAGTTTGCTTAAATCGGCGATGCCGGAAGCGGCCAGGGTTTTGATCGGGCCTGCGGAGATGCCGTTGCAGCGGATGCCTTCTTTGCCCAGGCAGGCGGCAGTGAAGCGGATGCCGGCTTCGAGGCTGGCTTTGGCCATGCCCATAACGTTGTAGTTAGGAATGGCACGAACGGCGCCCAAGTAGCTCAGGGCAACGATTGCGGCGTTGCGGCCCTGCATCATCGGACGGGCGGCTTTGGCCAGCGCAGGCAGGCTGTATGCGGAGATTTCGTGAGCGGTGTTGAACGCTTCGCGGCTGATGCTGTCGAGGAAGTCGCCGCTCAAAGCTTCTTTAGGGGCGAAGCCGATGGAGTGAACGAGGCCGTCCAAGCCGTCCCAGTGTTTGCCCAAGTCAACGAAAACTTGGTTGATTTCGTCGTCGCTGGCAACGTCGCAGCGGAACACGAGTTCGGAGCCGAGTTCGGCCGCCATTTTACGGACGCGCTCTTCCAGTTTGTCGACAACATAAGTAAATGCCAATTCCGCGCCTTGTTCGCGGCAGGCTTTGGCGATGCCGTAAGCGATGGAACGCTCGGAGATCATGCCGGTAATCAGAATTTTTTTGCCTTGCAAAAAGCCCATTTTCTTATCCTTTAGCAGTGGTATTGCGGTTGCATTGAACTGCGCATTATAGCAAAAACCGCTGTTTCGGCATAGAAAAAAACGGATAACCCTTTGTCTTGCCTCAAATAGGGATAAGGTTGTCTGCCGAGGCCGTCTGAAACCTGACGGAACGGCGGCAAAACGTTATACTTGATAGTCTTAATGACCGATGTTTCAGGAGTGAACCATGCCCGAGCAAAACCGCATTCTCTGCCGAGAACTCAGCCTGTTGGCGTTTAACCGTCGTGTACTGGCTCAGGCGCAGGATACGAAAGTTCCTTTGTTGGAACGTTTGCGTTTCCTGTGCATCGTGTCTTCCAATTTGGACGAATTTTTTGAAGTGCGCATGGCGTGGTTGAAACGCGAAAACAAACTGCGTCCGCATCAGCCGCTCGACAACGGCAAAACTGCGGCCGAAACCATCGAAGCGGTGGCAAAAGAGGCACAGGCCTTGATTCGCGAGCAGTACGATCTGTTTAACAAAGTATTGCAGCCTGCACTCAGCCACGCCGGTATTCATTTCTATCGCCGCCACAAATGGACGGCCGCGCAGAAAAAATGGATTGAAAATTATTTTGACAACGAGCTGTTGCCCATTCTCACGCCCATCGGCCTTGATCCGTCACACCCGTTCCCACGCCCGTTAAACAAATCGCTTAACTTCGCCGTCGAACTCGAAGGCACGGATGCGTTCGGCCGTCCGTCCGGGATGGCGATTGTGCAGGCTCCGCGCATTTTGCCGCGCGTCGTCCCCATGCCGTCTGAAATTTGCGGCGGCGATGCAGGCTTTGTGTTCTTGTCTTCGATTTTGCACGCCCATGTCGGCAAACTCTTTCCCGGCATGAAGGTTAAAGACTGCCATCAGTTCCGCCTCACGCGCGACAGCGATTTGACGGTTGATGAAGAAGATTTGAAAAACCTGCGTGCCGCGATTCAAAACGAATTGCACGACCGCGAATACGGCGACGGCGTGCGCTTGGAAGTAGCGGACACTTGTCCGGCGCATATTCACGACTTCTTGCTTGCCCAGTTCAAGCTGACTTCTGCCGAGCTGTATCAGGTCAAAGGCCCAGTCAATTTGGTGCGCCTCAATGCCGTTCCCGATTTGGTGGATAGGCCGGATTTGAAGTTTCCGCCGCGCAATGCAGGCCGTCTGAAAGCCTTGCGCAAAAACGGCTCCGTATTCAAATTGGTCAAACAGTCGCCGATTTTGCTGCACCACCCGTATCAGTCTTTCGATCCGGTTGTTCAAATGATACGCGAGGCCGCTGCCGATCCGGATGTATTGGCCGTTAAAATGACCATCTATCGCACCGGCAGCAATTCCGAGCTTGTGCGCGCATTGATGAAGGCCGCGCTGGCGGGCAAGCAAGTTACCGTTGTTGTCGAACTGATGGCGCGTTTTGACGAAGCCAACAACGTCAACTGGGCGAAGCAGCTGGAAGAGGCAGGCGCGCACGTCGTGTACGGCGTATTCGGCTACAAAGTTCATGCCAAGATGGCTTTGGTTATCCGCCGCGAAGATGGCGTGCTCAAGCGTTATGCACACCTCGGTACCGGCAACTACCACCAAGGCACATCGCGCATTTACACCGACTTCGGTATCATCACCGCCGACGAACAAATCACTGCCGATGTGAACACTTTGTTTATGGAAATCACAGGCTTGGGCAAGCCGGGCCGTCTGAACAAGCTCTATCAAAGCCCGTTTACCCTGCACAAAATGGTCATCGACCGCATCAAGCAGGAAACCGAACACGCCAAAGCAGGCAAACCGGCGCGGATTACCGCCAAGATGAATTCCCTCATCGAGCCGAGCGTGATTGATGCGCTGTATCAGGCCAGCGCGGCAGGCGTGCAAATCGACCTGATTGTGCGCGGTATGTGTACTTTG
The DNA here is from genome assembly GCF_051962755.1 of Neisseria sp. P0008.S004. Classification (NCBI taxonomy): domain Bacteria; kingdom Pseudomonadati; phylum Pseudomonadota; class Betaproteobacteria; order Neisseriales; family Neisseriaceae; genus Neisseria; species Neisseria sp. P0008.S004. Next base: position 232,568 of record NZ_JBQCUZ010000001.1, on the reverse strand, counting down.
CGCCCGGGTGTAAAAGGCTTGTCCGAAAACATCTGCGTCCGCTCCATCATCGGCCGCCAACTCGAACACTCGCGCGTGTATTGCTTCCATAACAACGGCGCAGACGATACCTTTATCTCCAGCGCCGACTGGATGGGTCGCAACTTTTTCCGCCGCATTGAAGTCGCCACGCCGATTACCACGCCCGAACTCAAAGAACGCGTGATCCGCGAAGGTTTGGAAATGGCTTTGGAAGACAATACCCAAGCTTGGCTGATGCAGCCTGACGGCAGCTACGTCCGCACCCAGCCGCAAGACGGCGAGCCTGCGTTTGGTTTGCAGGAAGGTTTGTGGAAAATATACGGACGTTGAGTTGAATAATGTCTCAGGCCGTCTGAAATGCAGGTTTCAGACGGCCTTTTTTGATTTTGCCGTTATAATTCCGTTTCCCAATCTTTCAGACGGCCTTTTCCTATGAAATCTTACCCCGATTCCTATCTCCATTTTGAAAACCTCGAATCTCCCGAAACGCAAGATTTTGCCGCCGCGGCGCATGCCGAAACGCGTGCGCGTTTTTTAGAAAACGACAAAGCGCGCGCATTGTCCGACGGCATTTTGGCGCAGTTGCAGGACACGCGGCAGATTCCGTTTTGTCAGGAACACCGCGCGCGGATGTACCATTTCCATCAGGACGCAGAATATCCGAAGGGTGTGTACCGCGTATGTACGGCGGCGACTTACCGTTCTGGCTATCCTGAGTGGAAAATCCTGTTTTCGGTGGCGGATTTCGACGAGTTGCTCGGCGACGATGTGTATTTGGGCGGCGTGTCGCACTTGGTGGAAAAGCCCAACCGCGCGTTGTTAACACTGAGCAAATCGGGCGGCGATACGGCGTACACGCTGGAAGTGGATTTGGAAGCAGGGGAGTTGGTAGAAGGCGGTTTTCACTTTCCGGCAGGTAAAAACCATGTGTCGTGGCGCGATGAAAACAGCGTATGGGTGTGTCCGGCTTGGGACGAACGCCAGTTGACCGAATCGGGTTATCCGCGCGAAGTGTGGCTGGTGGAGCGTGGTAAGAGTTTCGAGGAAAGCCTGCCGGTGTATCAAATTGCCGAAGACGGCATGATGGTGAACGCGTGGCGTTATCTCGATCCGCAGGGTTCGCCGATTGATTTGATTGAAGCGTCGGACGGTTTTTACACCAAAACCTATTTGCAGGTCTCAGCCGAAGGCGAGGCGAAACCGTTAAACCTGCCCAACGATTGCGACGTAGTCGGCTATCTGGCGGGACATCTTTTGCTGACGCTGCGCAAGGACTGGAACCGCGCGAACCAAAGCTATCCGAGCGGCGCATTGGTGGCAGTAAAATTAAACCGCGGCGAATTAGGCGCGGCGCAGCTTTTGTTTGCGCCCGATGAAACGCAGGCATTGGAAAGCGTGGAAACGACCAAGCGTTTTGTCGTGGCGAGCCTGCTGGAGAACGTACAAGGCCGTCTGAAAGCATGGCGCTTTACCGACGGCAAATGGCAGGAAGTCGAACTGCCGCGCCTGCCTTCGGGTGCGTTGGAAATAACCGACCAGCCGTGGGGCGGCGACGTGGTTTACCTTGCCGCCAGCGATTTCACCACGCCGCTGACGCTGTTTGCGCTGGATTTGAACGTGATGGAACTGACCGTCATGCGCCGTCAGCTGCAGCAGTTTGATTCAGACGGCATTAACGTACAGCAGTTTTGGACGACTTCGGCCGACGGCGAGCGCATTCCTTATTTCCACGTCGGCAAAAACGCCACGCCCGACACGCCGACTTTGGTTTATGCCTATGGTGGTTTCGGCATTCCCGAATTGCCGCATTATCTGGGTAGCGTTGGCAAATATTGGCTGGAAGAGGGCAATGCCTTTGTGTTGGCAAACATCCGCGGCGGCGGCGAATTTGGCCCGCGCTGGCATCAGGCGGCGCAGGGAATCAGCAAACACAAAAGCGTTGATGATTTATTGGCAGTCGTGCGCGATTTGTCCGAACGCGGCATGAGTTCGCCCAAACACATCGGTTTGCAGGGCGGCAGCAACGGCGGCCTGATTACCGCCGCCGCCTTCGTGCGCGAGCCGCAAAGCATCGGCGCGCTGGTGTGTGAAGTGCCGCTGACCGACATGATCCGCTATCCGCTTCTATCCGCCGGTTCAAGCTGGACGGACGAATACGGCAATCCGCAGAAATACGAAGTCTGCAAACGCTGGCTGGGCGAATTGTCACCGTATCACAATCTTTCAGACGGCATCAATTATCCGCCAGCGCTCATTACCACCAGCCTCAGCGACGACCGCGTCCATCCCGCCCACGCGCTCAAGTTCTATGCCAAACTGCGCGAAACCTCGCCGCAATCGTGGCTCTACGCCCCGGACGGCGGCGGCCATACCGGCAACGGCACGCAACGCGAATCCGCCGACGAACTTGCCTGTGTCTTGCTGTTTTTGAAAGAGTTTTTAGGGTAGAAGCAAGCAACAGGACTGACCGTTTTGTAAAGTTGAGAAACAAAATACTCTTGTTTCGGCAAGTGAAAAGAAGGCCGTCTGAAAAACGAATATTAAAGTTTCCCAGACGGCCTTCTTTTCTTTTAACTTTCAACATATCCCGATAAAATGGACACTTTGTAAGTAATCATTGATGGAAGACGCAATTATGGCAACCGAGCCGAGAAATTATACACGATTTAGAAAATAATTTCAAACAAAACAATATATTAAAACTCAAACAAATCTTTCCCGAAGTCTTTTGCAAAGACCAAATCGACTTTGAGAAACTCAAACTCGTCCTTGGCGCAGAAAACCTTGCCGGTGTGGGAGAACGTTATCAACTCGATGCTGTAGAAACTAGTAGCGTTGTTTACAGTATTTCCAGGAGAATACTGAAACATGAACATGCACAAAAACACCCGTCTTACCCCGTCTCTGGATTTGGATATCCTCAACGGCATCATGCGCCAAGCCGTGTTGCAGCAGCTGCAAACCTACTTGGGCGCGGACACCATCATCGAAACGCACATCACCCACGACATGCTCGAACGCGCAGAAAAAATCTGCCTCTCCAACGCCTTGAGAGGCGTGTTTGAGGCGGATTTGGTGTACTAGGAACAATCAATGATTTCTCGGAAATGGATAAAGTCTGAAGGCGATTATTCATTAGACGGTTTATCTGTCTGAGACTTGTGCGTTAATAATATGCGCACGACCTTACCCTCATAACGCTGGCTTAACCACGCCTGTATCCGCTCGTGATCTTTGGCAGGCAATGGCTGCTCCAATTCGAGAGAGACAACGACGATATCGTCATATGTATCTGTCTTCGGTTCTGCGTTTTTTTGGCTTTCAGACTGTTCGGAAACAGGCGTTGTTTGCGCTTTATCCCAAGCCAAGCCGCGTCCGACAACGATTTTTTCCGCTTCCGGATATTGGGCTTTTAATTCCTTGAGTACCGCTGCATCGTCGATATCGGAGGCTTTGCCTGCCAGTATGGTATCGATATAGGCCTGCTGCTCTTTCAGCTCATTTTGCTGCTGAACCGGGTTGTTTCGGCTTGCCAGCAATTCTTCGATTTTAGCATCGTTCCCTCCCGCATAGACCACGTTGACCTTCGGCTCTTTCACCCCCGACGCGTTAAGGCTTTTCACCAGCAAGGCGGAAATTTTCTCGGCATTGCCCGTTCCATTGACAATCAGACCGACTTTATTTTCTCTGTGGTTCAACATCTTACGCAGCACGAAAAAACCTTCCTGTTGCTGCGCAGTGGCAATGGCGGCATTGGCTCTGGTGTTGAAGATCTCCTGACGCACCAGTCCTGATGCCATATAGCCGCTCGGAATCATCACAGCCAACACGACGGCAGTAATAATGATGCTTTGCAACCGGCGTTTGGATTCCGTTACCAACCCCCTGCGCGGCAGCTTGAGCAGCTTGGAAAACAACAAGGTCGAAAAAGCGATGAACACGCAGTTGATGGCAAAAAGATATGAAGCACCGAGAAAGTAGTGCCAGTTGCCATGTGCCAGTCCGTAGCCCGCAGTACACAGGGGCGGCATCAATGCGGTAGCAATCGCCACACCCGGTATGGCATTGCCTCCTTCTTTTCGAGTCAGCGCCACAATACCCGCACTACCGCCGAAGAAGGCAATCAACACATCCCAAAGGGTCGGCTGAGTACGCGCCAAAAGCTCGCTTTGCGCCTCTTTAAGCGGGGTTAACAGGAAATACAACGTAGCGGTAATCAAGCTGATGACGACGAATATAATAATATTGCGCACGGCTTGACGGATCAGCGCAGTATCCCCTACCGCCAAACCGTAACCCATACCGACAATCGGCCCCATCAACGGCGAAATCAACATCGCGCCGATCACTACCGCCGTGCTGTTTACATTCAGACCGATACTCGCCACGGCAATGGCAAACATCAATACCCACATATTGGTTCCGGACACCCGAGTATTGGCGCGGATGACGGCATCAATTTTATCGGGATGGGCCTGGTCATGCGCAAGATTGAACACATCTTGCAACTTGGTCATGGCACCATTGTCTTCTTTTGGCTGATTTTCTTGTTCTTCTTGGTTTTTAATGTTTTCTTGGTCTTGCATTTTCATCCTTAAATCAATCTTAACGATTGTCTCTGAATATTTAATTAACTGGAATTTCGGATACTGATAATTATGCTTTAATACTGATTTCAAATATGATTAAGCAGATACCTTGCAGAAGGTTAGCATACACATGAAAACGCTGACAACGCTGATCCTGCGTAGGCCTTCACGAAACCAGCATATGCAAAAACCTTCTCTCAAATCCAATTCCTACTTTTTCAGCAGCAACCGCCATCAAAATTTTTTAAGGGGCTGTACTAGATTAGCCCTAAATTCCACACCATTTTTGCAGGATTTTAAGCTGTTGAGACGGTATGCCGAAATTAAATCGAAATTCGCATTCTTTCAAGAACAGCGGGAAAGATTTGCGATCGATTCCGTTGTATTTGCGCAAGACGCGTTTTGCCTGATTCCAAAAGTTCTCAATGCCGTTAATGTGGTTCTGACGGTCGGCAAATTCCTTGGAATGGTTGATGCGGTAATGGATAAAACCGCTCACGTCCAACTTGTCGTAGCTGCTCAGGCTATCCGTGTAAACAATGCTGTCCGGCATGATTTTCTTTTTAATGACAGGGAGTAACGTTTCAGACTTGGCATTATCCACCACAACGGTAGAGACCCGTCCGTTGCGTTTCAGAATGCCGAAGACAACCACTTTTCCTGCCGCACCGCGACCACGTCTGCCTTTACGCCGTCCGCCGAAATAGCTTTCGTCCAACTCGACAGGGCCCTCAAAAACCTCATCGGCAACCAAGGCCAGATAATGGCGGATAACCATACGAATTTTGCAGTAGAACAGAATAGCGGAGTTGGGCTGAATGCCCAAAATATCGGCAGCGGAACGGGCGGTAACTTCGAGTACAAAAAAACGAAGCAGTTCTTTCTGTACTTTTTTTCTTTAATTTGCAGTGTGTTATCTTCATATTTCGAGGGTAACATATCTGCTAATCTAGTACAGCCCCTTTTTTTAATAATGTTAATGTTAATACGTAACAAAACAAATTCCCGCTTGTAGGTTAAAATCAGGCTATGCTAATATGCACAACAACAGGTTTTTACTGAATAATCTGTGCTAAAATGCAGGATTAGATGGAAAACTCTATCCGAATTCGGTACAATACCGACGAATTATTTCCCTTAAACAACCTGCCGCAAGGCGAAAAGGAACGACTGACATGTCAAACATCGAACAACAAGTTAAAAAAATTGTTGCTGAACAACTGGGCGTAAACGAAGCCGAAGTGAAAAACGAATCTTCTTTCCAAGACGATTTGGGTGCTGACTCTCTGGACACCGTAGAACTGGTGATGGCTTTGGAAGAAGCTTTCGGCTGCGAAATCCCTGACGAAGACGCTGAAAAAATCACTACCGTACAATTGGCTATCGACTACATCAACGCCCACCAAGGCTAATCGGTCGCACCAAACATCCAGCCTCTGCTGCGCCATCGCAATAGAGGCTTTTACCTTATTATTAAACCCCTGAAATTTCAGACGGCATGAGTTTTGCCTGTTTTCACGAAGAAAAAGAGCAAGGCTGCCGCGAAAATCCCGACAACCAACAGCGAGATTATCATGAGTCAGAGAAGAGTAGTCATCACAGGTCTTGGCCAAGTATCACCGGTCGGCAACGACGTCGCCACCGCATGGAGCAATCTGCTCGCAGGCAAAAGCGGCATCGGACGGATTACCCGCTTTGACACATCCGACATCAACAGCCAAATCGCCGGCGAAGTGCGCGATTTCGACATCGGCCAATACATCAGCGCAAAAGAAGCGCGCCGCATGGACGTGTTCATCCACTACGGTATCGCCGCCGCCCTGCAAGCCATCAATGATTCAGGCTTGGACGATTTGGAAACCCTCGACAAAGACCGCGTCGGTGTCAACATCGGTTCCGGTATCGGCGGCCTGCCGAGCATTGAAGCGACCGGTAAAGCCGTTATCGAAGGCGGCGCGCGCAAAATCAATCCTTTCTTTATCCCAGGCTCGCTGATTAACCTGATTTCCGGCCATGTTACCATCCTTAAAGGCTACCGCGGCCCAAGCTACGGCATGGTTTCTGCCTGTACGACCGGTGCACACTCCATCGGTGATTCTGCACGACTGATTAAATACGGCGACGCGGATGTGATGATTGCCGGTGGTGCGGAAGGCGCAATCAGCACTTTGGGCGTTGGCGGTTTTGCTGCCATGAAGGCACTTTCCACCCGAAACGATGACCCTGCTACCGCTTCCCGTCCGTGGGACAAAGGCCGTGACGGTTTCGTTATCGGCGAAGGCGCTGGCGTGCTGGTGTTGGAAGAATTGGAACACGCGAAAAAACGCGGTGCGAAAATTTACGCCGAAATCGTCGGCTTCGGTATGAGCTCAGATGCCTACCACATTACCGCGCCTAACGAAGAAGGCCCTGCATTGGCGGTTACTCGTGCGCTGAAAGATGCCGGCCTGAATCCTGAAGACGTGGATTACGTCAACGCACACGGTACGTCCACTCCGCTGGGCGATGCCAACGAAACCAAAGCCCTCAAACGCGCTTTGGGCGATCATGCGCGCAAAGTCATTGTTAACTCTACCAAATCTATGACCGGCCACTTGCTCGGCGCGGCCGGCGGCGTGGAAGCGTTGTACAGCGTGTTGGCAGTACACGAGCAAAAATCTCCACCGACCATCAACATCTTTGAACAAGACGTTGAAGCCGGTTGCGATTTGGACTACTGCGCCAACGAAGCACGCGATGCGAAAATCGACGTTGCCATCTCCAATTCCTTCGGCTTTGGCGGTACCAACGGCACATTGGTATTCAAACGCTTCAAAGACTGATAGAAGGTTGTAAGTAGATTAAAAGGCCGTCTGAAACTGGATTTCAGACGGCCTTTTTTATTTTAAAATACAAATATTCTTGATAATCTGTATCATTTATATAAAAATATCGACTCCAATCAATATTGCCCGGATTTTATCGGGTAATCAACCCAATTACATTTTTATCAGGAGTCTGCAATGAAAACTATCCGTATTCTAGCATTGGCCGCCGCGCTGGCCGCCGTGCCTGCATTTGCGTCTGATTTCGGCCATGAACAGGCATTGACCATAGACGGCAAGCCTGCCCATTTGGCAGAAACTTCAGCCCGTATTTTGGCAAACGAAACCCTGACTGCGCCGCAACTGGTCGAAGACATTACCGATGGATTCGGTTCGAAAAAAATTCCAGGTTATAAATTGATGATTATGGGCCGCACTTATTCGGTGGCGGCAGAAACCAAACCGCCGAAAGAGGGCCAAACTCAGTGGCGGGACAATACGTTCATTCATCGTGGCGTAAAACTGTTTGTCGGTATTCCGGTCAAAAACGGCAAGATGGATTTGGCGTCTGCCAGATTGATTAATATCGGCGTGGTTGACGATAACGGTGGTGCCGCGCCTCATGATGAGGGTGAAAAAATCCGCCCCGTCGGCAAACAGCTGATGTCCCCCGATACCAAAGTGGAAAATGTGAAACTCAATATTGCCAAACTGACGTTGCCAAATATGAAATTGGGCGAAACCAGTGGCGGTGGTGTGAAATTGGAAGCATCGGCAACATTGGACGGTAAGCCGATACAGACCAAAATCGACAGCACGTTCTCCCGCTTCTATTCCGCCAAACCAGCCGCTACACGGCCGTTTATGGCAGATGCAAGGTTTGTGAAATAATTGCAAAGGCCGTCTGAAATCCAGTTTCAGACGGCCTTTTATTGATAAAACCGATTCAATACCGCATCATTTTGCTGTCAACCTGCATTGCCCAAGCATCAATACCGCCCTGCAGGTTGTAGAGGTTTTCAAATCCGGCGTCTTCCAAATATATTGCCGTGTGCAGGCTGCGGATGCCGTGGTGGCAGTAAATGACGATGGGCAAATCGTCGTCGGGCAGCTCGTTTTGGCGCAGGGGGATGAGGTTCATCGGGATATGAATGGCGGCGGGCAGGGTGCAGATGGCGCGTTCTTCATCGGTGCGGACGTCGAGCAGATGAAATGCGCGGCCTTCGTCCTGCCATTGTTTCAATTCGGTGGGCGAGAGTTGGATAATGTCGGTCATAGGGTCGGGTATAAAAGTATGAGGCCGTCTGAACTTTCAGACGGCCTGTTGTTTAAAAATCGAAATCGCCGAACGGATTGGCCGATTTGTCTTCCAAGTGTGCCACGACGGTGTCGAACAATACTTTTTCGGAAAACTCATTGCCGTTACGCGTCAGCAAAAGCGCGCGTTGTACCGGTTTGCGGCCGACGATGACCACCATACGGCCACCGTCTTTCAGTTGCTCTTTCAGAATTTCAGGTACGCTGTCTACTGCGCCGCCCACATAAATCGCATCAAAAGGAGCGCCTTGCGATGCTTCGGTCAGGCCGTTGTTTTGCACATAATCGACGTTGGCAAAGCCCAATTCGTCCAAAACTTTTTTGGCGCGTTGCTGCTGCTCGGCATCAATGTCGTCAGTGACGACTTTGCCGGCCAGTTTGGATAGCAGGGCGGTTGCATAGCCTGAGCCTGTACCGATTTCTAAGACAGTTTCGTCTTTTTTCAGTTTCAAACCTTGAGCTAGGCGGGCAACGACTTTGGGTTCCAACATTTTATGGCCGTTGGCCAGCGGCAGCTCCATATCCGCATAGGCCAAACCTTGAAAAGCCTCGCCGACAAAATGTTCGCGCCCGATCTCCTCCAAAGCATCCAAAATGTCGAAGTCCAAGACATCCCACGGACGAATCTGCTGTTCAACCATATTGAAACGCGCTTTTTCAAAGTCCATATTTGTGCTCCGTTCAATTCTTAATTTTATCGAAGCATACATTATAAATCCTTGTCGGAGAGTGTGCCATCTTTCAGACGGCCTCGAGGCTTGTTAATAATTGCCAAGCGCACATATATCCACTAAACTTTCACATTACACGACGCTACAACAAGCAACAACCAACACACGGAGCAATAAAGATGTATCACCAAATCGGAATGTGGGACCAAAAATGGGTTATCGGCAACTGGAAAATGAACGGCCGACTCCAAAACAACAATGCGCTTATGCACCGCTTCCGTGTCATGCCAACCGCAGAACGCGTGTTAATCGGCCTGGCCGCTCCAACCGTTTATCTGTTGCAACTGCACAACGCCATGCAGATTGTTTTGAACAACCGCATCTTAACCTGTGCGCAAGACGTGAGCCGTTTCCCGAATAACGGCGCATACACTGGCGAAGTGTCCGCCGAAATGCTTGCCGACATCGGTACAGACATCGTTCTCATCGGCCACTCCGAGCGCAGCCTTTATTTCGGCGAGAAAAACGAAATCCAACGCCGCAAAATGGAAAACGTCCTCAACGTCGGCCTGATTCCATTGTTGTGCGTCGGCGAAAGCTTGGAAGAACGCGAAGCCGGTAAAGAACACGAAGTCATTGCCCACCAGCTTTCCATCCTGCAAGGTTTGAACACCAAAAACATCGCCGTTGCCTACGAGCCGGTTTGGGCGATCGGTACAGGCAAAGTCGCCACCGTCGAACAAATCGCCGATATGCACGCATTTATCTACAAAGAAATCTTGTCTTTGTGCGGAAGCGATGTTAAAATCCGCGTTCTTTACGGCGGAAGTGTGAAAGCGGATAACGCAGCCGACATCTTCGCAGTACCTCATGTAGACGGCGCATTGGTTGGTGGCGCGTCATTATCATATGACTCCTTTACCGCCATCATCAACGCAGCACAAGCCTCGTAGAAAACATATGGAAGCCTTTAAAACCCTTATCTGGATCATTAATATTATTTCCGCTTTAGCCGTAATCGTGTTAGTATTGCTGCAACACGGTAAAGGCGCGGATGCCGGCGCAACGTTCGGTTCCGGCAGCGGTAGCGCGCAAGGCGTATTCGGTTCTGCCGGTAATGCCAACTTCCTCAGCCGCTCGACTGCCATTGCCGCAACATTTTTCTTTGCGACCTGTATGGCGATGGTGTATATTCACACCCACTCCAGTAAGCACGGTTTAGACTTCAGCGATGTGAAGCAGACCCAGCAAGCTCCTAAGCCTGCAACGCCTGCACAAAACAATACAACTCCTGTTGCACCAAATCCTCAGCAGCAGTAAGACAATTTGATTTATGCCGACATGGTGGAATTGGTAGACACGCTATCTTGAGGGGGTAGTGGCCGTAGGCTGTGCGAGTTCAAATCTCGCTGTCGGCACCACATTAGAAAATCTAACCGCTTTTTAGCGGTTATTTTTTCGTCTTGAGAATCTGCCTTTTATTTATCTTTAGGCCGAGACAGGGAAATACAATGAAGCGTTTGGTTGTCGGCATCAGCGGTGCCAGCGGTTTTCAGTATGGCGTGAAGGCTTTGCAGCTTTTGCGTGCGCATCAGGTAGAAACGCATTTGGTGGTTTCACAAGGGGCGGAGATGACCCGCGCTTTGGAAACGGATTACACCAAAGAAGACGTTTATGCTTTGGCGGATGTCGTGCATTCCATCCGTAATGTCGGGGCAAGCATTGCCAGCGGTTCGTTTTTGACGGATGGAATGTTGATTGCGCCGTGTTCAATGAAGACCTTGGCTTCGGTTGCTCATGGATTTGCCGATAATTTGCTCAGCCGTGCGGCGGATGTAACGTTGAAAGAGCGACGCAGGCTGGTGTTGATGGTGCGTGAAGCGCCGTTAAACTTGGCGCACATTGAAAATATGCGCCGTGTGACAGAGATGGGCGGCATTGTGTTTCCTCCCGTTCCGGCTTTATATCAGAAGCCCGAATCCATCGAAGATATGATTACACACAGCGTCTCTCATGCTTTGGACTTGTTCGGCATCATTCAAAACGATGTGCCGCGCTGGCAGGGCTGATGTTTCAGACGGCCTGAGCATAAGTTACGACTGAGAAGGAAGATAAAAGCCATGCAAACGATTCCTGCCAATATAGTGAAGTTTTTGAGCAATCATCATGTCGTCAGTATTGCTGCTGCGGAAGAGGGCGAAGTTTGGGCAGCTTGCTGTTTTTATGTGTTTGATGAGGTGAATGCCCGATTGATTGTGCTGACATCTTTGAAAACGAAGCATGGCGGAATGATGAGTCGTTCTGCCAAAGTAGCCGGTACCATTGCCGGACAACCTGACAGCATCGCAAAAATCAGCGGCATTCAGTTTGCGGCGACTGCCGCTTTGATTGAGGATGAAGCGGATTTGAAAGCGGCGCAGTCTTTGTATTACAAAGCGCATCCTGCTGCTCGAGTGATGAAAAGCGATGTTTGGGCATTGAATTTGGATAGTGTGAAATTCACTGACAATAAATTGGTATTCGCACAAAAAACGTACTGGAATCGCGAGGATTAAGAAAAGGCCGTCTGAAAGATGAAATTTCAGACGGCCTTTGGTAATGTTACAAATTAATCGTGTCCGAGATCGACAGTTTTGTCTTTGTAACGTGTATCAGGAACCAAAACGATTTTATCGTCCACTTTGCCGATGGCTTTCACATCTTTGCCCGGATAGTCCAGCTGGTGCAGGAAGTAGCGGATACAGTTCAAACGTGCGCGTTTTTTGTCATCGGAGCGGATGATGACCCAAGGCGCGTCACCGGTGTGGGTGTGGAAGAACATGGCGTTTTTGGCTTCGGTGTAGTCGTCCCAGCGGTCGAGCGACTGGATATCCACAGGGGATAGTTTCCAGTGTTTCAGGGGGTCGTCACGACGGGAGATGAAGCGGCGGAGTTGTTCTTCACGGGATACGGAGAACCAGAATTTGAACAGGTGGATGCCGCTGGCAACAAGCATACGTTCCAATTCAGGGGTTTGACGCATGAAGAGTAGGTATTCGTTAGGTTCGCAGAAGCCCATGACGCGTTCTACGCCGGCACGGTTGTACCATGAGCGGTCGAAGAATACCATTTCGCCTGCGGTCGGCAGGTTTTGGATGTAGCGTTGGAAATACCATTGGCCGCGTTCGGTAGTGGTCGGTTTTTCCAGTGCGACAACGCGTGCGCCGCGCGGGTTCAAATGTTCCATAAAGCGTTTGATGGTACCGCCTTTACCGGCTGCATCGCGGCCTTCAAACAGGCTGACGATGCGTTGGCCGGAATCTTTGACCCAGCTTTGTACTTTCAATAATTCGATTTGCAGCTTCTGTTTTTCTTTTTCGTAAACAGAACGGCGCATACGTTGTTTGTACGGGTAGTTGGCAGGAAGCGGTGCGCTGCTGGAATCTTCGTCTGAACCGCGTCCTTCGTGTTCCAAAACAGCCTTTTCGAATACTTGCAGCTGGTCTTGTTTCTCGCCCAGTTCAACATTCTCGAACGGTTCTAATTGGTGGTCTGCCATAAAGTCTCCTTATCGATTAAGTTTTAAATGATATAGTGTGGTATGGTTTGATTCTACCCTTTTATGCCTCGTTCGACTACATAAAATTACATTTGAGTGCTTTTTTTGAATTTGTCTGCTAACTTATGTAAAAGCAGCGTATAATCAGCCTATTTGTACAGCAATCATGCCTTATTTCGCCCTGTTTGACGATGCCGTGAGCGGCCGAGCAAAACTCTATCAAAATCATGTAGAAAGCCATCGGTTTTATCATAACGAACTGGATTCGTTAACAAGTATTTTGCAAGCCGGCTGGAAAAAGGGTTTGCATGCAGTGTTGTTTGCAGACTACGAATTCGGGTTGCCGCTGATGGATATTCCGTCTGGTCGCAGTGGCAGTCTGCGTTTGCACTGGTTTGCCGATTATTCCGAAATCGATGCCGAAAACTGGCTGGCCAATCATTCAGACGGCCTTGAGGCAGGTATTTCCACTCCCCGATTCTCCGTATCCGAAGCCGATTATCTCGAGCATATCCGTCAAATCCACGAAGCCATCCGCCGCGGCGATACCTATCAAATCAATTACACCGCACGCCTGCACCTGCAAACTTACGGCAATCCGATCCAACTTTACCGCCGCTTGCGCCAGCCTGTGCCGTATGCCGTTTTGTCTTGTCTGCCCGACGGGGTAGGGCAGGACGCGTGGACTTTGTGTTTTTCTCCCGAACTTTTCCTCAAAATCGATTCAGACGGCCTGATTACAACCGAGCCGATGAAGGGCACTGCGCCGATTCTTCTTGACGGACAAGATGAACGCCGCGCCGTTGAATTGCAAAACGATCCGAAAAACCGCGCCGAAAATGTGATGATTGTCGACTTGTTGCGCAATGACCTCGGCAAAATCGCGCAAACAGGCAAAGTACGCGTGCCTGAACCGTTTAAAGTTTCCCGTTTCGGCAGTGTTTGGCAGATGACCAGTGCTATTGAGGCGCAGGCGCTGGCTGATGTTTCGGTTGCCGATATTCTCCGCGCAGCCTTCCCGTGCGGCAGTATCACCGGCGCACCCAAACGCATGAGTATGCAGATTATTGAGTCCCTTGAATCCGAACCGCGCGGTTTGTACACAGGCAGCATCGGCTTTTTGCATCCGTGTGATACGGGTTTGGGGTTTGAAGGCGTGTTTAATGTCGTGATCCGCACCTTATCCCTGAAGCCGGTTTCAGACGGCCTTTATCAAGGTGTTTATGGCGTGGGTTCGGGAATTGTGATTGATAGCGATCCGGAGGCCGAATATCGCGAGTGCGGTTGGAAGGCGCGTTTTCTCAATGACTTGCGGCCTGATTTCGGTATTTTTGAAACCATGCGCGTGGAAAACAAACAATGCCGTTTGCTTGATTTGCATTTGGGCCGTCTGAACAGCTCGGCGCAAGCACTCAACCTGACTTGGCCTGAAAACGCAATAGAGCAAATCCAACATTATATAGATGCGTTGCCAAATGGGTTGTTTAGAGTCAAAGCCGCCTTGTTTTCAGACGGCCTTGCATTGAGTCATGCGGCTGTTTCTGAATTGAGTGAACAACAATACGTTATCTTGAGTGAGCACACATTAAGCCAACGCGATTATCTGCGCCGCTTCAAAACCACGCGCCGTGAAATGTTTGACCAAGCGTGGAAAACAGCAGAAGGGCAGGGCGCATTTGACAGCTTGTTTTTCAATTCAGACGGCCTGTTGTTGGAGGGCGGAAGAAGCAATGTGTTTATCAAATATCAGGGACAATGGCTTACGCCGTCTTTGGATTTGGATATTTTGAACGGGGTAATGCGCCAAGCGGTATTGAAGCAGCCTCAGCTTTTAGGTGCGGATACAATCAAAGAAACCCATATCTCGCGCACCATGTTGGAAAATGCGGAAGAAATCCGCTTGAGCAATGCTTTAAGGGGCATGTTTGCGGTTTCGCTCCGTAAATAAACGGCAAGGGTCAAATCATCGTGATTCAAATTGTCGTAAAGTGGCAATATCCGATAGAATACGTCATTTCAACATTGAGGCCGTCTGAAAGGGAAAACAATATGGCAAAAGCAAAAGGTGGATTGGGACGCGGTTTGGATTCGCTGATATCCAATGCGGTGGACAGCAGCAGTAGCGACCGCCTGACAACGGTTGCCATCGCCGATATTCAGCCCGGCCGCTATCAGGCGCGTGTGCAAATGGATGACGAAGCCTTGCAGGAATTGGCTGACTCCATTAAAGCGCAAGGTATTATCCAGCCGGTTATCGTACGCGAACGTGGTCTGTCTCAATATGAATTGATTGCCGGCGAACGCCGTTGGCGTGCTTCCCAGTTGGCCGGTTTGACCGAAATTCCCGTCGTCATCAAAACCATCAGCGACGAAACCGCGTTGGCCATGGGTTTGATTGAAAACCTGCAACGTGAAAACCTCAATCCGATTGAAGAAGCTCAAGGTTTGAAACGCCTTGCCGATGAATTCGGCCTGACTCATGAAACCATCGCAAAAGCCGTCGGTAAAAGCCGTAGTGCCATCTCCAACAGCCTGCGCCTGTTGAGCCTGCCTGAGCCGGTTCAGGAAATGCTTTACCAACGCCGTCTAGAAATGGGGCATGCCCGTGCGTTGCTAACTTTGCATGTGGTTGACCAATTGGAGTTGGCGCAAAAAGCCGTCAAAAACGGTTGGTCGGTGCGCGAAGTAGAACGACGCAGCCAGTTGGCACATCAAAAAGCCAAGCCCGAAGCAGCCAAAACCATCAGCCCGGATATCCGCCGTATTAATGATGCCCTGACTGAGCGATTGGGTGTCAATGCCGAAGTCAAAACCAGCAATCAGAAAAAAGGCAAAATCGTACTGCATTTTGATACGCCGGAAACGTTCGAATATCTACTGAAACAGTTAGGCATCAATCAAGAGTTTTAACGGTTTTATGAACAGGCTGTCTGAAAAAAGTTTTTCAGACAGCCTGAATTTTTGATAAAAGGACTGGTCGTACAGATGTTTACAATACAAATCAAAATCTTCTGTAAAATCTGTGTAGCAACATGTAATTTGTGTTAAACTCCGTTCCTGCAAAGATTTGTTTTATATGTGTTAATCATTTATCTGTGAAAGGTTCACAAAGATTAACATATTGCTTGACGTTAACAAACTTCTTGATTATATTAATTTACCTTGCGTTTTTGGGGTGTGGAGTACAATGAATCGGATAGTCCCATTGCAAGTGATTGTATTGTTAATAATTTCAGTTGTTTGTGCGTTATTTTCCGGATTGCCCGGCTTCCTCTCTGCTTTGGCGGGAGGATTTTCGTATATTTTGCCTACCCTGGTTGCAGTTTTACTTTTAAAGTTTTCCCGACGAAATCCCGATCTGCAAAGTTCGATGTTTATCGGCGGAGAGGTTTTAAAAGTAGTGCTGTCGCTGGTATCTATGTCGGTCGTTTTTGCGATATGGCATCGATCACTGGTATTTTACCCATTTTTATTGGCGTTTCTTGGCGTCAGTCATTTGGTTTTTTTAGTATTGTTGAGAGTGAAACACTATGGCAGGTGAAACTATGACCGCTGCCGACTACATCAAGCACCACTTGCAAAGCTTGACCAGTATGTCGGATGTTACTCGGGGTCAAGGACTGAAAAACATCGCTGATTTTTCGTTCATTAACCTTGATGCAATCTTTTTTGCCGTTCTGTTGGGCGTAATCGGCAGCTTCCTTTTGTGGCGTGGGGCCAAAAAAGCAACTGCTGGCGTACCTGGTCGTTTTCAAGCGGCTGTTGAAATTCTGTTCGAATTCGTGGATAACATGTGTAAGAGCATTATCCATAACGAACAATCGCGTAAAGCTGTTGCGCCTTTAGGCTTGACTCTGTTTGTCTGGATTTTCCTGATGAACGCCATGGATATGTTGCCGGTTGATTTGCTGCCAATGGTATGGCAAGGCGTTACCGGTAATCATCACGCACTGTTGCGTGTCGTACCGACTGCTGACTTGAATACCACTTTGGCTTTGGCAATTGGCGTATTGTTGGTATGTATTTATTACAATATCAAAATCAAAGGCTTTGGCGGTTGGATTCACGAATTGTTCAGCGCGCCTTTCGGTCCGATGCTCGCTCCGGCCAACTTCCTGCTCAACTTGGTAGAGTTTTTGTCCAAAACCGTATCCCACGGTATGCGGTTGTTTGGTAATATGTATGCCGGTGAGCTGGTGTTCCTGCTGATTGCTTTGTTGGGTGGTGCGTGGGCATCAACTGGCAGCATCGAAACTTTAGATCCAATTTTATTTGTGTTCCACCTGATTGCCGGTTTGGCTTGGGCGATTTTCCACATTTTGGTTATCACCTTGCAGGCATTTATTTTCATGGCGTTGGCGTTCGTATATATCGGACAAGCGCATGATGCACACTAATCAAGTAGTTTTTTCGTAGTTTGTTTTTTGTAGTTTAACCTTTACTATTTTAAGGAGTTTAAAAATGGGTTTGATTGCTATCGCATGTGGTTTGATCGTTGCCTTGGGCGCATTGGGTGCCTCTATCGGTATCGCAATGGTTGGTTCTAAATACTTGGAATCTTCTGCTCGCCAACCTGAGCTGATCGGTCCTCTGCAAACCAAACTGTTCTTGATCGCTGGTCTGATCGACGCGGCCTTCTTGATCGGTGTGGCTATTGCCCTGTTGTTCGCCTTCGTTAACCCGTTTGGTGCTGCGTAATCAAGACGGAGCGATCCGTTCAGATACAGGCTTATGGTCTGTTTGATTAACCCAGATACGAAGGTTAAGTAACGTGAATATTAATGCAACCTTATTTGCGCAAATCCTGGTTTTCTTTGGCTTGGTTTGGTTTACGATGAAATTCGTATGGCCTCCGATTGCCAAAGCATTGGATGAGCGTGCCGCAAAAATCGCCGAGGGCTTGGCTGCTGCCGAGCGCGGTAAGAGCGATTTTGAGCAGGCAGAGAAAAAAGTTGCAGAACTTATGGCCGAAGGGCGTAATCAGGTAACCGAAATGGTTGCCAACGCCGAAAAACGTGCTGCAAAAATTGTAGAAGAAGCCAAAGAGCAAGCTTCTCATGAAGCAGCACGCATTGCAGCCCAAGCAAAAGCTGATGTGGAGCAAGAAGTTAATCGTGCGCGCGAAGTGTTGCGTGAACAGGTTGCTACACTGGCTGTTAAAGGTGCGGAATCTATCTTGCGTAAAGAAGTTGATGCTTCCAAACATGCAGATTTGCTCAGTACCTTAAAACAGGAGCTGTAATCTTATGGCAGAGTTCGCAACGATTGCCAGACCTTATGCGAAAGCATTATTTAGTCTGGCTCAGGAAAAAAACCAAATCGAGTCTTGGTTGGGCGAACTGAAAGAACTCGCAGCGGTTGTTCAAGATGAGAAAGTCATTGCGCTCATCGAGCAACCGGAAACGGGAGCTTCCGAAAAAGCAGAAACGCTCAAAGGTCTTGTCGGTATCAAAAATGTCGAATTGGCAAATTTCATTACCGTTTTGGCCGAGCAAAAGCGTTTGCTGGTATTGCCGGAAATTTATGCCCAATATCAAGATTTGACCTTGATACACAACAATACGAAATCGGCAGTAATTTACAGCGCGTATGAGCTCAGTTCTCAGCAGCTGGCCGATGTTACCGATATCCTGACAAAACGCTTCAACAGCAAATTGGATGTGGTAGCTAAAGTTGCCCCTGAATTAATCGGCGGCATCAAAGTAGAAGTGGGTGATCAGGTCTTGGATTTGTCCGTACAAGGCAAACTGAATGCTTTGTATGCGACTATGACAAATTAGGAGAGTTTTCATGCAGCTTAATCCTGCTGAAATTAGCGATTTGATTAAAGCCAAAATCGAAAATCTGTCCGTCAATACAGAAGTGCGTACCCGTGGTACCGTTGTTTCTGTTACAGACGGCATTGTGCGCATTCATGGCTTGTCAGACGCGATGCAAGGTGAGATGCTCGAATTCCCCGGTAACACTTTCGGTCTGGCCATGAACTTGGAGCGTGACTCCGTCGGTGCCGTAGTGTTGGGTGAGTACGAACACATTAAAGAAGGCGATACAGTTACCTGTACCGGCCGTATTTTGGAAGTGCCGATCGGTCGTGAACTGGTTGGCCGCGTGGTTGATGCATTGGGTCGTCCTATCGATGGTAAAGGTCCAATCAACACAACATTGACTGCTCCAATCGAAAAAATTGCACCAGGTGTGATTGCGCGTAAATCGGTTGACCAACCAATGCAAACCGGCCTGAAAGCCATTGACTCTATGGTTCCGGTTGGTCGTGGCCAACGTGAGTTGATCATTGGTGACCGTCAAACTGGTAAAACTGCCGTAGCACTGGATGCCATCGTTAACCAAAAAGGTACAGGCGTTATCTGTATTTATGTGGCTATCGGTCAAAAAGCATCTTCTATTGCCAACGTAGTACGCAAATTGGAAGAGCATGGCGCGATGGAGCATACCATTGTGGTTGCTGCAACTGCTTCTGAAGCCGCTGCACTGCAATACATTGCTCCTTACTCCGGTTGTACCATGGGTGAATTCTTCCGTGACCGTGGCGAAGATGCGTTGATCGTATACGATGACTTGTCTAAACAAGCCGTTGCATACCGTCAAATTTCTCTGCTGTTACGCCGTCCTCCTGGCCGTGAAGCATATCCTGGCGACGTATTCTATCTGCACTCCCGTCTGTTGGAACGTGCAGCCCGTGTCAGCGAAAACGAAGTTGAAAAACTGACCAATGGCGAAGTAAAAGGCAAAACCGGTTCTCTGACTGCGTTGCCAATTATTGAAACCCAAGCCGGTGACGTATCAGCATTCGTACCAACCAACGTAATCTCGATTACAGACGGCCAAATCTTCTTGGAGACCGACTTGTTCAATGCCGGTATCCGTCCTGCAATCAATGCCGGTATTTCCGTATCGCGCGTAGGTGGTGCAGCACAAACCAAAGTCATCAAAAAACTGGGTGGCGGTATCCGTTTGGCGTTGGCACAGTACCGTGAATTGGCAGCGTTCTCGCAATTTGCTTCCGATTTGGACGAAGCAACACGCAAACAGCTGCAACACGGTGAAGTAGTTACTGAATTGATGAAACAAAAACAATTCAGCACATTGAACACTGCCGAAATGGCATTGACTTTGTGGGCGATCAACAACGGTTCTTACGCAGATGTTCCGGTATCCAAAGCCTTGGCTTTCGAAGCAGAATTCTTGAGTTTCGTACGTACGCAACATCCTGACGTTCTGGAAGCGATTAATGCATCAGGCGCAATGTCTGACGAAAGCGAAAAAGCATTGACCGAAGCCATGAAATCTTTCAAATCTTCTTACGCTTACCAAGCATAAGTATTGAGATGAAAGGAGTCTGAAATGGCAGTCGGAAAAGAGATTCTCACCAAAATCCGTAGTGTTCAAAATACCCAAAAGATCACTAAAGCGATGCAAATGGTGTCGACCTCTAAAATGCGGAAGACTCAAGACCGGATGCGCTTAGCGCGTCCGTACGCCGAAAAAGTGCGTACAGTGATGAGCCATCTTGCACAGACTAATGCCGATCATGGTATCAAATTGTTGGAGCCGCACCGTGAAGTGCGTCGTGCCGGCTTCATTTTGATTACCTCGGATAAAGGTTTGTGCGGTGGCTTGAACGCAAACGTACTGAAAAAGTTTTTGGCGCAAGTTCAAGAGTATCAGGAACAAGGCATCGAAGTCGAAGTCGTGTGCCTGGGTAGTAAAGGTTTGGCTGCATGCCAAAGTATCGGTTTGAATGTTATTGCTAGCGCAACCAATTTGGGCGATACCCCAAAAATGGAATTGCTGCTCGGCCCTCTGACCGAAATCTTCCAACGTTATGAGAAGCATGAATTAGACCGTATCCATATGGTTTACTCACGTTTCGTCAATACAATGCGCCAAGAGCCGCGTATGGAAGTTTTGCTGCCTATCGGTGAAAACGTTATTGACGACGGAACAGGTCATTCTTCATTTACTTGGGAATACCTCTACGAGCCGAGTCCTATCGCCGTATTGGAATATTTGGTTCGCCGCTATTTAGAGTCTGTGGTTTATCAGGCATTGAGCGACAACATGGCATCTGAACAAGCCGCGCGTATGGTAGCGATGAAAGCCGCAACCGACAACGCAGGCAATGCCATCAAAGAATTGCGCTTGGTGTACAACAAATCGCGTCAAGCCGCGATTACCACAGAATTGTCAGAAATTGTAGCAGGTGCAGCGGCAGTTTAATGCCGTCTGAAGCCTGAACAGGAAATTAGGATACGATAATGAGCCAAGGCAAAATCGTACAAGTTATTGGTGCGGTGGTTGACGTGGAATTTCCACGCGACGCTATCCCGCATGTTTACGATGCCCTGAAATTGGACGAGAACGGTCTGACTCTGGAAGTTCAACAGCTTCTGGGTGACGGCGTTGTCCGTACTATTGCAATGGGTAGTTCAGACGGCCTGAAACGCGGCATGTCTGTAAGCAATACTGGTGCACCAATCACTGTACCGGTAGGTAAAGGTACATTGGGTCGTATTGTCGACGTATTGGGTACGCCTGTTGATGAAGCAGGTCCGATCGATACCGACAAGAGCCGTGCCATTCACCAAACTGCTCCGAAATTCGACGAGTTGTCTTCAACTACCGAATTGTTGGAAACCGGTATTAAAGTGATCGACTTACTGTGTCCGTTTGCTAAAGGCGGTAAAGTAGGTCTGTTCGGTGGTGCCGGCGTGGGCAAAACCGTGAACATGATGGAATTGATCAACAACATCGCCAAAGCGCACAGCGGTCTGTCCGTGTTCGCAGGTGTGGGTGAACGTACCCGTGAAGGTAACGACTTCTACCACGAGATGAAAGATTCCAACGTATTGGATAAAGTAGCCATGGTGTATGGCCAAATGAACGAACCTCCAGGCAACCGTCTGCGCGTTGCTTTGACAGGTTTGACTATGGCTGAATATTTCCGTGACGAAAAAGACGAAAACGGTAAAGGTCGCGACGTATTGTTCTTCGTTGACAACATCTACCGTTACACTTTGGCCGGTACCGAAGTATCTGCACTGTTGGGCCGTATGCCTTCTGCAGTGGGTTACCAACCGACATTGGCTGAAGAAATGGGTCGTTTGCAAGAGCGTATTACCTCTACCCAAACCGGCTCCATTACTTCCATCCAAGCCGTATATGTACCTGCGGATGACTTGACTGACCCGTCTCCAGCGACAACTTTCGCCCACTTGGACGCAACCGTCGTATTGAGCCGTGATATTGCATCTTTGGGTATTTACCCGGCAGTTGACCCGCTTGATTCTACTTCACGCCAATTGGATCCGATGGTATTGGGCCAAGAGCACTACGACGTAGCGCGCGGTGTACAGTCTACTCTGCAAAAATACAAAGAATTGCGCGACATTATCGCTATTCTGGGTATGGACGAATTGTCTGACGAAGACAAACTGACTGTGATGCGCGCCCGTAAAATCCAACGCTTCCTGTCTCAACCGTTCCACGTTGCCGAAGTATTTACCGGTTCTCCAGGCAAATATGTTTCATTGCGTGACACCATCGCCGGCTTTAAAGCCATCTTGAACGGCGAATACGACCATCTGCCTGAACAAGCGTTCTATATGGTAGGCGGTATCGAAGAAGCGGCTGAGAAAGCGAAAACCTTAAACTAAGGAGGCCGGCATGAGCACCATGCAAGTTGAAGTGGTCAGTAGCGAGCAAAACATCTATTCGGGCGAGGCCAGCTTTGTGGTGGTTCCGACCGTTCAAGGTGAGCTTGGTATTTATCCACGACACGAGCCGATTATGAGTTTGGTACGCCCCGGCGCATTGCGTTTGACTGTTCCGGGTGAAGCTGAAGAAGTACTGGTTGCCGTTTCCGGTGGCGTTTTAGAAGTACAGCCTGATAAGATTACCGTATTGGCAGACGTTGCCGTCCGCAGTACAGAAATGGATCAGGCGCGTGCTGAAGCAGCTAAAAAAGCAGCCGAAACAGGTGTTTCTGAAGCTAGAGACGAAAAATCTTTGGCTGAAGCGCACAAAGCATTGGCAGCCGCCATTGCCCAGCTGAAAACTTTGGATTACCTTCGTTCGCAAAAAAACAAGTAATGTGGGTTCATCAAGAAAAAGCACAACGAAATGTTGTGCTTTTTTATTTATCTGAAGATAAGTGGCTTGATATTGAAATGTCGATAGATGAGTAGATGGCAAGTTTGAAATCGAAACGGTAGAACAGGTTTTTATGATTAAATTATTGGTGGATCATTATTGAAGTAGTTAGCCTTGTGATTCACATTTAAAATAGTCCACCCAATCTTTTTTATCCTCAAAAAATAGATTGGATGATTCCTAATTTATTGCTACTACAACAGATCTGAATTGATCAGTATTGAAAATATTAGAATTTGTGGAAGCTCTTGTATAAACAAAAGGCCGTCTGAAAAGTTTCAGACGGCCTTTAAACCATTATGATGGCATTCGTTTATGATTGGTCGATGGTTTTATCAAGTCCTTGGGTCAGGCCGTTGATGTCGCCACCATTTAGCCCCAACTCTTTCAAGAGACCGTCAACCAACGGAGCTTGGCTGCGGTAGCGCAGTGCGCTGTTGACCATTTGGTCTGCAAGGCTGGCTTGTGTGGTCTGGCCGTCTGAAACACCTTCCGCACCGTTTGCACCACCGGCAAAGCCACCCAGACCATTGACTTGCAAAATCTTGATGTCTTCGATTTTTTCCATTGGGCGGACGGATTCGCGGATGATGTCAGGCAGATGTTTCAAGAGGGCAAGGCGGACTTGCATTTCAACCTGTTCAACGCTCAGGACGTTGGCAGCTTCGTTCACAGCGCGGGTACCTTCGGCGTCAACCTTGTATTGTTGCTCTTGCGCTTGCGCCAACAGAATTTTGGCATCGGCCTCACCTTTGGCTTGCAGGCGGTGTTTTTCGGCTTCGGCTTCGGCGGCAATACGCACGGCTTCAGCGCGGTCTTGTGCAGCTTGTTTTTCAGCTTCGGCGGCAACAGTGAGCGAAATCGCATCTTTTTGCGCGGCTTCTTCTGCGGCAATCAGTTCGACCGCTTTAGCACGCTCGGCGCGTTCGGTTTCGCGTACGGTAATCACGCTTTCTTCTTCACGAACAGCTGCGGCACGGGCTTTGTCGGCTTCGGCTTTGGCTTCGGATTCGGCGCGTGATTTTTCGGCAACGGCGATGGCGCGGTCTTGCTCGGCCAATTCGATGGCTTTGCGGCGTTCAACCTCTGCCTGTTCAACGGCTTGGGCTTTTCTAATGTCTTCGTTTTTAATATCGCGCTCGGCGGCAATGCGTTTCAAATCCACTTCGCGTTCAGCGGCAATTTTTGCTTCTTCCGCTTCACGTTTTTTCTGAGATTCTTGTTCGGCAATGCTGGCCTCTTGTTCGGCGCGGCGGACGGCAATTTCACGCTCTTGTTCGAGTTTGGCGTATTCTTCTTCGCGCGAGATTTTCAGGCGTTGCTGCTCGGCTTCGAGGTTTTTGGTTTTGATTGCCAAGTCGGTGTCTTGTTCGATTTCGTTACGTTTTTTGCGGCGGCCTTCGATGGTTTCGGTCAGTTTGGTCAAACCTTCCGCGTCAAAGGCGTTTTGCGGGTTGAAGAACTCAAAGCTGGTTTGGTCGAGGCCGGTCAGGGAAACGGTTTCGAGTTCGAGACCGTTTTTAAACAAATCTTCGCTCACGACTTGCTGTACTTTCTGAACGAAATCAACACGTTTTTCATGCAGTTCTTCCATGGCCATTTCGGCGGCAACGGCGCGCAGGGCATCAACGAATTTACCTTCGACTAGGTCTTTCAGCTCATCGGGAGACATGGTTTTCATACCCAGCGTTTGTGCGGCGGTCGCAATGCTCTCGGCGCTGGGTTTAACGCGGACGTAAAATTCAGCCATCACGTCAACGCGCATACGGTCGCGGGTAATCAGCGCTTGTTGGGCAGCGCGGCGCACTTCAAGGCGCAGTGTATTCATGTTGACGGGGATGATTTCGTGCAATACGGGGAGCACCATCGCGCCGCCATTCATGATGACTTTTTCGCCACCAAAACCGGTGCGGACAAATGAGACTTCTTTGCTGGCACGGCGATACAGACGGGTCAGGATAAGGCCGAGTACAAACAGCGCGACGAGTATGACGCCGGCGATAGTGCCGATGGAGACCAAATTCATGGTTTTTCCTTTCTTCTTGTTAATATGCCTTTTGGGGCGGTGGATTCAGAAGGCTTTGAGAGAAAGAGGCCGTCTGAAAGGGTTAAAAATATGGGTTGAAATAATAGAGTGGTTGTTCTTCTATATTGTTATTTCGGATTTCTAGATGGTGAGGATAGGGCGGTAAAGTATCTATTTTTACCGTATCGATAAATCAGCGGTTTCAGACGGCCTTAATCTACCAAGCTGCCGCTCGGATTCAAAATTGCCTTAAATGTATTTCCGTCCAACGACACCAGCAATACCGCATCGCCTTGTTTCAATACATCTTCAGAGTCAGGCTCTACCATCACATAATGCTGTTGGCCGTAAGCATCTTTCACGCGCACCTGCGCCGCATTACCTACCCGAGCTTCGCCCAGCACCACTGTGCCGACGCGGCCGATTAAACTTTCTTGCGAAACGGCAGTGGTTTCATCTTTCGGCATAATTTTGTACAAACCGCTAGCCGTCACTCGCACTAAGGGCAGGGAAAGAAACCAAACGATGACTGCTGCCAGCGTGCCATTCAGATAGCTGCCGAATACAGTGGCAAAGGCCGTCTGAAACAGATAACCCGTCAGTCCGTATACGGCAAGAAATACCACCATCAACATCAACACCGGGATACGTCCGACATACAGCCAGCTCAGGAAACGCACGAATATGCCTGCATCCGCCACATCCAATCCAACCTCGGCGTGCGCGGTTTCGGTCAGACTGTCGGGCAACAGGTTGTCCAACCAGTCACTGATACCGCCTGCCAGCATGGAAATGACTTCCAACACACCGAGCAAAATCATCAGCGCAATGGCAATGCCGAAGATTTCAGTTTCGGGGGCGTTGATTAAATTCCACATATTGCATTTCCTTATTCTTTTTGATTTTTTCTTTATGGGATTTGTATTTTGAATAATACATTTTTAATGTTGGTGGGGTTTGTTTGGATTTTATCTACTTAATATAAGTAAATCTAAAAGCATCCACCCCCAAAAGATATATGCAATCCAAAATAAACGGTATTTGAAGAAGTTTTTAAACTTTATTTGAGTTAGGCATTTCTTCTCCAATAGATCTAAGAGTTTTTGCTGCTCTTGTTTGTCACAGTTTTCCAAGATTTCGGTTTTTAATAATTCTATGGCTTGTTCAATAGAAACTTTCCGTCCATCTGCAATTAATTTGTCTCCATATTTTGTCTTCACGTCATTCATAATAATAACAGCATAGAATCCCATAATTAAAATAGCAGCAACTATTGCGGGTATGGGGTGATTATCACTAAGAGACCAAACCGCGATAGTTGATAACAGCAACCATGCAGCATGGTGATTCAACATCTTATGGCGGTAAGCAATCTGCTCAGCAAGCTCATAAATCTTATTAACAAAATTCATCTTATTTCCCTGCTTTCAATGCCGCCAATCTTTCGGCAATGCGGTGGTTGCGGCTTAAGTCTTCCAGTTCTTTCAGCTTGGCCAACTGCGCCGCATCGGTGCTGCTGTGTACCGAGTTTTGGCGACCCATCACACGGTCGAAGGCATTGCCGCTTTTTTCGGCATCACGGGCAATGCGGTTGAGGTCGCTGCCGTTGCCGCCGACTGTTTTGCCTGTGCCCATGCTTTGCTGTGCGGCACGCCAGTCTTGCAACTGCTGCTGCATCTCGCGTTTTTTCGCCTGCAGGGCGGCGATAAAGCCTTCGAGCTCTTTTTCTTGTGCGGCACAATCGGCAATGGTGTTTTCCAAGATGGGCAGACGCGCTTCGATGTCCATCTGTTCGGCGATACCCGCTTCGGCAAGATCATCGCGACCGGCATCTACGGCGGCTTGCAGATTGGCATCGATGGCTTCGTGGCGGTTGCTTTCATCGGCCATTTTCTTGGCGGCAAGATGTTTCTGTGCCAACACTTTGCCCAATTCAGCACGCACTTCATCTACTGCGCGCTCAATTTCGCGGATGCTTTCGTTCATTACCGCTTCAGGCGCGAGGTTTTCCGCCGCATCAATCAGGGCATGAAAACCGCCGCTTACCAGACGGCCTACTCGGCGGGATAGGGTTTCGCTCATTTGGATTTTCCTTTCACTAAAATGTGTTTGTTTCATTTGGTATGGCGGCAGCCTTAAATTTCATTTGCCTGCTGCACAATCTTTGCCAGTTTCAAAGTATTTTCAAGCTGTTGCAGCACGGTATCGTCGTATGCCGCGCCTTTGCCGGTTACGGCGAGTTGCAGGATGCTGTCGGTAAGGCGGACGATGCGCCACATCAGTTCGCGCTCGTATTTTTTCAAATCGTCTAGGTCAGCTTCTGCTGGCAGATCGGCGGCGAGTGTTGCGCCTAAGTCGGGCAGTTGTTCAAACAGCCTCGCCACGATATGCGAATGCACTCCAGCCTGTTTTTCAGCGTGCAAGATTTCGTGTTTTGCTGGTTGGAAAAACTGCTCTTGCGCCGTCAGTGCAGAGCCGTAATCGCGTGTCTGCGTATGCGCCAAGCGCGCCAGCTTGAGCAATTCGCGGATTTTTTCAGACGCTGTATTCGCACCTTCAATTTTGAGTTCGGCAATAAAATCAGCATCTTCCTGAGTGATGCGCACACTAATTGGGATACGGTTCGTTGCATTCATATTCGTCTGCTTTGATTTGTATTCATTTGAATACAAATATACAAGATGGGATTCTGAGGCGCAATACCTGAAACCGTATATTTATGTAAACATCAGGCTGTCTGAAACTTGATTTTCGGTTTTCAGACGGCCTTTTCCTTTATAATCCGTACATTATTTTCATACACACAGCAGGTTCTCCATGTCCAACAAACCCACACTCCTTCTCGTTGACGGCTCTTCTTATCTTTACCGCGCCTATCATGCCATGGGGCAGAATTTGTCTGCGCCCGATGGTGCGCCGACGGGGGCGATGTATGGTGTGTTGAACATGCTGCGCCGGCTGCGGGCGGATTATGTGCATGAATATTGCGCGGTGGTGTTTGACGCTAAGGGCAAAAATTTTCGCCACGAGATGTTCCCCGACTATAAGGCGACGCGCCCGCCGATGCCGGACGATTTGCGCCCTCAGGCGGAAGCCTTGCCGGATTTGGTGCGCCTGATGGGCTGGCCGGTATTGGTGATTCCGCAGGTGGAAGCGGACGACGTTATCGGCACTTTGGCTAAGATGGCTAGCGAAGCAGGGTGGAACGTGGTGGTATCTACCGGCGATAAGGACATGGCGCAGTTAGTAAATGAGCGCGTGACACTGGTGAACACGATGAGCGGCGAAACGCTGGATATTGAAGGCGTGAAGGAAAAATTCGGTGTGCGCCCCGACCAAATCCGCGATTATCTCGCGCTGATGGGCGACAAGGTGGACAACGTGCCGGGTGTGGAAAAATGCGGCCCGAAAACTGCGGTGAAGTGGCTGGAAGTCTATGGCTCGCTGGCTGGTGTGATGGAACACGCTGCCGAAGTCAAAGGCAAGGTGGGAGAAAACCTGCAAGCTGCTTTGGAACAACTGCCGCTGTCGTATGATTTGGTAACGATTAAAACCGATTTGGATTTGCACACCGAGCTTTCAGACGGCCTCGAAAGCCTGCGCCGTACTACGCCTAAATGGGCGCAGCTGGTTGTCGATTTCAAACGCTGGGGCTTCCGCACTTGGCTGAAAGAAGCGGAAAGCCGTATGCACGAAGCGGTGGACGGCGATTTGTTCGGCAGCGATACGATAGGCGAACAGGCGGCGTTGGACATGGAAACGTCGTCTGAAAAAATCATAGAACATGCCCCCGCCCCCGAAAAGTTGGATTATCAAGCCGTTACCACCGAAGCGCAGTTTGCCGCTTTGTTGGACAAACTGGCGCAGGCGGACACAATCGGCATCGATACGGAAACCACTTCCCTAGACGCGATGAACGCCGCGCTGGTCGGCATCAGCATCGCGTTCCAAGCAGGCGAAGCGGTTTACATCCCCGTAGGACACAGCCTGACTGCTGCGCCCGAACAACTTGATTTGCAAGAAGTATTAGGCCGTCTGAAACCGCATTTGGAAAATCCTGCCCTGAAAAAAATCGGGCAAAACCTCAAATACGACCAACACGTTTTCGCCAACTACGACATCGCCCTGAACGGCATTGCCGGCGATTCCATGCTTGCTTCCTATATCATCGAGAGCCATCTCGGACACGGCTTGGACGAATTGTCCGAACGCTGGCTGGGCTTGGAAACCATTACCTACGAATCGCTGTGCGGCAAAGGCGCGAAACAAATCGGTTTTGCCGACGTCGCTATCGGGCAGGCGACCGAATACGCCGCACAAGACGCAGATTTTGCCCTGCGCCTCGAAGCGCACCTGCGCGCGCAAATGGACGACAAACAGCTTGAAATGTATGAAAAAATGGAGCTGCCTGTTGCGCAAGTATTGTTTGAAATGGAACGCAACGGCGTACAAATCGACCGCGCCGAACTCGCCCGCCAAAGCGCAGAACTCGGCGCCGAACTGATGAAGCTCGAACAAGAAGCCTACGCCGCCGCAGGCCAGCCGTTCAACCTCAACTCGCCCAAACAGCTTCAAGAAATCCTGTTCGACAAAATGGGCATCCCCACCAAAGGACTGAAAAAAACTGCCAAAGGCGGCATTTCCACCAACGAAGCCGTGCTCGAACAGCTCGCGCCCGATTATCCATTGCCCAAAATCATCCTGCAAAACCGCAGCCTGGCAAAACTCAAATCCACTTACACCGACAAACTGCCCGAAATGATTTCGCCCAAAGACGGTCGCGTGCATACCACCTACGCTCAAGCCGTCGCCATTACCGGCCGCCTCGCCAGCAACAACCCCAACCTGCAAAACATCCCCATCCGCACCGCCGAAGGCCGCCGCGTGCGCCGCGCCTTTACCGCACCGCAAGGCAGCGTCATCGTTTCCGCCGACTATTCCCAAATCGAGCTGCGCATCATGGCGCACCTCTCCGGCGACAAAACCCTGATTACAGCGTTCCAAAACGGCGAAGACGTACACCGCCGCACCGCCGCCGAAGTGTTCGGCATTGCCCCTGAAAACGTCTCGTCCGAACAACGCCGCTACGCCAAAACCATCAACTTCGGCCTCATTTACGGCATGGGCCAATACGGCCTCGCCAAATCATTGGGCATCGACAACATCTCCGCCAAAAACTTTATCGACCGCTACTTCGCCCGCTATCCCGGCGTCGCCGAATACATGCAGCGCACTAAAGAACAAGCCGCCGCGCAAGGCTTCGTCGAAACCCTGTTCGGCCGCCGCCTCTACCTGCCCGACATCCACAACAAAAACGCCAACGCCCGCGCCGGAGCCGAACGCGCCGCCATCAACGCCCCCATGCAGGGCACCGCATCCGACCTCATCAAACGCGCCATGATAGACGTGTCCCGCTGGCTGGTTTCAGACGGCCTGAAGAGCAAACTGATTATGCAGGTGCATGACGAACTGGTGTTGGAAGTACCCGAAGCCGAACTGGATTTAGTCAAAGAAAAACTGCCGCAGATTATGGCGAAAGTGGACGAAGGGATGTTGAACGTGCCGCTGGTGGCTGAAGTGGGCGTGGGTATGAATTGGGAAGAGGCACATTGATAAACTATAAATTTATTATTTTGAATAAGAAAGAATTTTCTATGAATGTCTTATTGTATGTAATTATCTATCCTATTTTAGCAATTGCATTATTTTTTATATCAAATTGGTTGGGTAAACATTCTTATTCTCTTGGCTATCATAAAATTGATTTTATTGTAGATAGAGAGGACTCTGCTGCTTTTAATTTTTCTCTAAAGGTACTTACTCCTGCAATTTTTATTATTTTAATATCTGCAATTCTTTATAGTTTTCAACTCGATAGATTCACAGAAAGTATTTACATAGTTACTATTTACTCTGTTTTATTAAGATTATTTATTAATTTGTTCATGGGTAGACTGCATATCCTAGATTGGAAGCTGCAGATATTTTATGCAATTACTATTAGCATTGTTAGTTATTTTGTATACGTTAAGTTAATCTTACCTAAAAAACCATTGATTCCAGATTTTAATACTATTTCTAATGAGTTATGGATAATAATTGGTTTGTTTATATTTAATATCATAAATAAAATTGAATTGCCCGAAGCTAAGAAAAAAGAAAGAATCTCAAAATATATAGCTATTAAATATAAGAATTTTATCTCTTTGTATGATAAATATATTAAATCTAATCTTGAGGATGGCTTAGAAAATATTTATAAAAAGGTAGAGATTGCAAAAGAATGGGATACAAACAATAATGATTTTAGAATTAATAATCTTAAGTTTCTTCAATTGGTTGTTTATTCTATAATGATATTTGAAGATTTTAATAGACCAAAGAATGCTAGATTGATTGAAAATTTTGTAGCTAAGCATAGCCCTAGGGAAATAACGCTAGGTATCATGCAGGTAAAAACGGATAAATTAATCACTGATGAACAAAGTATATCGTTAGGTATTGATAAAATAATAAATTCATTCTATGGATATTTAGTTGAATATGTTCAATCAGATTATAACTATTCTAGAGACTGTATAGATTTAATATTAGAAGACTATAATTTGGGTGAGGAATATTCTGGCTCTGTAAAAAATATATGTGATATTTTATCAATAAAAATTTACCAGGAAGACTTTATTGATATATGGTTTGATAATCTTCAAATTATGAAAAAGGGTAATGTTAAGCTAGTAATTGGAGGTCGAATACTTCAATTTCGATAAAAGTTGCAATAATATCAAAAGTATTTGAATTCAAACATATCCAAGGTCGTCTGAAAACCTTTCAAGGTTTTCAGACGATGTTATATTCAACATGACTAGATTTTAAGAATTTGATTTAATGGCAACCACCATTTCAATGGGTGTAATTAAAAAATAATTATGGTATCGAAAATAAAAAAATGAATAGAATTGGTAACATAAGATGGATTTTTTACTTGCTTGTTTTTTAATAGCTGTCGCGATTTTTCTTTTCAGACTTATGCGACGGAGTACAGATTAAAAAATCTGCTCCTGACCATATTTCTGATTCTGAAATAGCATTCCTACTGGATGACAGGCGCGACGCTGATGGGCATCGTAGTCGTCAAACTCTTCCTGATCGAGCTTTCCAACAGCGGCGGTATTGAGCGCATTGCCTCCTTCATCATTGTTGGCCTGCTGCTGCTTCTGGTCGGCTGGTTTGCCCCCGTTCCGCCCAAAGCAGAAAATGATGGCGAACACAAAGCCTAATCATTAACTTCAAATAAAAGGTCGTCTGAAATTTTGAGTTTGATTCGTAGGCAAAGCCCACGCTACGGGTTTCAGACGACCTCTGTCATCTCCCTTCTACATCTCTTCCAGTTTCGCAAACTTGGTATCCAGCTCTTTCACGCCCTGTTTGCCGAAGTTGATGGTCAGTCGGGCGGATTCGCCTTTGTCCACGGCATCGATGATGACGCCGGTGCCGAATTTGGCGTGGCGGACGTTTTGGCCGATGCGGAAGCCTGCGTAGGTTTGCGGCTGTTTGAAGTCTTCGATGATTTTGTCCCGTTGTACGGCGGTTGGGCGTGTATTGCCGTAGCTGTCGTAGGCGGGTTTTTTGACGGACAGATAGTGCAATACTTCGGGCGGGATTTCTTCGACGAAGCGGGAGACGATGCCGAATTGGGTTTGTCCGTGCAGCATGCGTTGTTGCGCCATGGTGATGTAGAGGCGTTTGCGGGCGCGGGTGATGGCGACGTACATGAGGCGGCGTTCTTCTTCGAGGCCGCCGCGTTCGGCAAGGCTCATTTCGCTGGGGAAGCGGCCTTCTTCCATGCCGGTGAGGAAGACGGCGTTGAATTCCAAGCCTTTGGCGGCGTGGACGGTCATGAGTTGGACGGCTTTTTCGCCCGCGCCTGCTTGGTTTTCGCCGGATTCGAGGGCGGCGTTGCTGAGGAAGGCGAGGATGGGGAAGGCGGGGTCGTCTGAAATGTTGTCGGGCAGGATTTCGAAGTTGCTGTCTTCGGGTTTGAACTCGATGGCGGCATTGACGAGTTCGTCGAGGTTGTCGAGGCGGTCTTGGTTGTCGCCTTTTTGGGTTCGGTAGTGTTCGGTCAGGCCGCTGTCTTTGAGGATGCCGACGATAATTTCGGGCAGGGGCATTTGTCCGACTTGGTTGCGCAGGGCTTCGATGAGGCGGATGAAGGCGGCGACTTTGGCGGCTTTTGCGCCGGCGTTGCAGGCTGCCTGCCAGAGGGTGATGCCTTGTTCGGTTGAGGCCGTCTGAAGGTTTTCGATGGTGCGTGCACCGATGCCGCGTGGCGGGAAGTTGATGACGCGCAAGAGGGCGTTGTCGTCGTCGGGATTGACGGCGAGGCGCAGGTAGGCGAGCGCGTGTTTGATTTCTTGGCGTTCGTAAAAGCGCAGGCCGCCGTAGATTTTGTAGGGGATGCCGCTGCGGAACAGGCTTTGTTCGATGACGCGGGATTGGGCGTTGCTGCGGTAGAGGACGGCGATTTCGTCCAAATCCCAGCCTTCGCGTTCGAGGGCTTTGGTTTCGTCAACGATGAATTGGGCTTCTTCGAGGTCGGTAAAGGCGGAGTAGTAGCGGATTTTGTCGCCTGCTTCGGCGTCGGTGCGCAGGTTTTTGCCGAGGCGTTCGTCGTTGTTTTCGATAACGGCGTTGGCGGCGGCGAGGATGTTGCCGACGGAGCGGTAGTTTTGTTCGAGTTTGACGGGCGCGTCGATGTGGAACTCTTCCATCAGCGCGGTCATGTTGCCGACGTGCGCGCCGCGGAACCGGTAGATGCTTTGGTCGTCGTCGCCGACGGCAAACACTGCCGCGTTGCCGCCCGCCATGAGTTTCAGCCAGGCGTATTGCAGTTTGTTGGTGTCTTGGAACTCGTCGACCAGAATGTGATTGAAGCGGTTTTGGTAGTGTTGGCGCAGGATTTCGTTGCTTTGCAGCATTTCGTAGCTGCGGAGCATGAGTTCGGCAAAATCGACTACGCCTTCGCGTTGGCAGATTTTGTCGTATTCGGCGTAGCATTCAATCATGCGGCTTGTGTGCGGGTCGGGCGCGCTCAACACGGAAGCGCGCAAACCGGATTCTTTTTGCGCGTTGATGAAGCCTTGCAGCGAACGCGGCGCGATGATTTCTTCGGCGATGTTGAGGCTTTTGAGCAGGCGTTTGATGAGGGAAAGCTGGTCGCCGCTGTCGAGGATTTGAAAGGAAGAGGGCAAACCGGCGTCGCGGTGGTGCAGCCGTAGAAAGCGGTGGCAGAGACCGTGAAACGTGCCGAGCCACATGGCGCGGACGTTGATGGGAATCATTGCGCCAAGTCGGGTTTGCATTTCTTTGGCAGCTTTGTTGGTAAACGTTACCGCCATAATGCTGTGTACACTTGCCTGACCGGTTTGCAACAGCCATGCGATGCGCGTGGTCAGCACGCGGGTTTTGCCGCTGCCCGCGCCCGCCAGCACAAGGGCGGATTGCGGCGGCCAGGTTACGGCGGAAAGTTGTTCGGGGTTTAAGCCTTGCAGGAGGTTGGGGGCGGATTCGTTGGGAAACATGAAGAGGCCGTCTGAAAATAAATGGGAATGCGATATTTTAAAGGAAATACAAAAGGCCGTCTGAAAAGATGTTTCAGACGGCCTTTGTGTTGGAAGCCGATTAGAACGGACGTACTTCCAAACCGAACATACGGCGCGCGGTGTTCAGCATTTGGCAGCTGAAGCCCCACTCGTTGTCGTACCATGCGAACACTTTAACCATTTTGCCTGCGGTGACTTTAGTCAGCGTAGAGTCGAATGTGCTGGCTTGGGTAGTGTGGTTGAAGTCCATAGAAACCAGCGGCAGGGTATTGTAGGCCAATACGCCTTTCAGACGGCCTTCTTCGGAAGCGGCTTTCATCAGCGCGTTGATTTCTTCGGCGGAAGTGTCGCGGCCTGCTTGGAAGCTCAGGTCAACCAGGGAAACGTTGACGGTCGGTACGCGGATGGCGAGGCCGTCGAGTTTGCCTTTCAGGTCCGGCAATACCAAACCGACGGCTTTTGCAGCGCCGGTTTTGGTCGGAATCATGTTTTCCACACCGCTACGCGCACGGCGCAGGTCTTTGTGGCGTACGTCGGTTACGGTTTGGTCGTTGGTCAGCGCATGGATGGTGGTCATCACGCCGTTTACGATACCGATGTTTTCGTTCAATACTTTGGCCACAGGTGCCAGGCAGTTGGTGGTACAAGACGCGTTGGAGATAACGGTCATGTCGTCGGTAATCACGTCGTCGTTTACGCCGTAAACGATGGTTGCGTCTACGTCATCGCCGCCGGGAGCGGAAATCAGCACTTTTTTCGCGCCGCTTTCCAAGTGGATTTTGGCTTTCTCTTTGCTGGTGAACGCGCCAGTACATTCCATTACCAGGTCAACGCCCAATTCGCCCCATGGCAATTCGGCTGGGTTGCGGGTAGAGAAGTAAGGGATTTTTTTACCGTCGATGATGAGGTGTTTCTCATCGTGGGAAACTTCAGAGTTGAAGCGGCCGTGAACAGTGTCAAATTTGGTCAGGTGGGCGTTGGTCTCGATGCTGCCGCTGGCGTTGATGGCAACGATGTCGAGTTGGTCTTGCAGTTTGTAGTCAAAAATAGCGCGCACTACTTGGCGGCCGATGCGGCCGTAGCCGTTGATGGCAACTTTGATACCCATGGCTTTTCCTCTTCTTTTGGGTTTGGGTTTGGGTGGGGAGTGAATGGTGGCAATTATAGCAAAAATGTAGTGCTGTGTAATTAATGTTTTATTGAAAATTTTAGGTTCGATTATTTTTAATTGTAGATGATTAGAGTAGAAATACAGGTTTAAATTTAATGTTATTTAATATTTTTTGAAATTTCATTTTTTATTAATTCTGTTTTTAGTGTTTTATGCTCGTTTTAAATCATGGTAATGAATGAAACGGGAAAAGGCGGATTGTTTTTGTTTATATTAAACAGAATTTGAGTGTGGCTTTTGATTACAACATACAACAGTGTAATTTTCAGACGGCCCGGGTTTAATCGAGCAAAAGGAAAAGACCGTCTGAACATTTTTGATGACATGGAATTTAAACGCCTTGGATTCCCGGTTTTCCTTGCCGGATAAGGGGAGGGCGGTTTTTAGCAAAGGGGAAAATTGTCGGAACAAGGGAGGGAAAAACGGTGGATTGAGCTGTGTTTGGGGGTTATATAAATAAGTGTATGAAGGTTTTAGTCGTAGTGTATGAAGATTTTGCTTGTGATTTTAATTTAATTATGACTTGTCAACACTGTTAAATTTTTTTACGATAAGGTCAGATTATGTTTGCATGGCCATAAGCGGTGCATCCTCTATACCGGATATTATCCTTGTCCGAATATCTACTTTAACCGACCGGCTTGCCCGGCCTGATTCCTAAATATATACGCGCAAGGCTGAACGGCCTTGGCGGCACTCGACTTTTAAGAGGTTCATCGTGTCAAATTCTCAATCCAGCGAACGCGCGACGTTTAGCAGTCGCCGCGCCTTTATGTTTGCTGCCATCGGCTCGGCCGTGGGCTTAGGCAACATTTGGCGATTCCCTTACATCGCTTTCGACAACGGCGGCGGTGCTTTCGTCCTCCCTTACTTGGTTGCGCTGTTGACGGCAGGTATTCCGCTGTTGCTGCTCGACTACGCCATCGGCCACCGTTACCGCGGCTCGCCACCTTTGGCTTTCCGCCGCCTCGGCCGTTTGTTTGAGCCGATGGGTTGGTGGAACTTCCTGACCAACGTCATCATCTGTATCTACTACGCCGTGATTGTCGGCTGGGCGGCAAGCTATGCCTATTATTCTTTGACTTCGGCATGGGGTGCAGATCCGCAGGCATTCTTCTTCAAAGACTTCCTGCAAATGGCCGATGCCAAAGACTTGGGCTTGGATTTTGTCGGCAAAGTAGCCGGTCCGCTGATTGCCGTGTGGGTGTTTACGCTGGCGATTATGGCTTTGGGCGTACAAAAAGGCGTGGCCGGTTCATCTACATTCTTCATGCCTTTGTTGGTGGTGATGTTCGTCATCATGGTGGGCATTGCGCTGACTCTGCCGGGTGCGGCAAAAGGTTTGAACGCTTTGTTTACGCCTGACTGGAGCCGTTTGGCGGATCCGAAAGTCTGGGTAGCCGCATATGGCCAGATTTTCTTCTCGCTCTCCATCTGCTTCGGCATCATGATTACTTATTCTTCTTACCTGAAGAAAAAAACCGACTTGGGCGGTACTGGCTTGGTTGTCGGCTTTGCCAACAGCAGCTTTGAGTTGCTCGCCGGTATCGGCGTATTTGCCGCATTGGGCTTTATGGCTCAAGCCGCAGGCAAAGAAGTCAGCGAAGTGGCATCCAACGGTATCGGTTTGGCGTTTATCGCGTTCCCGACCATCATTAACCAAGCCCCTATGGGTGCGTTGATCGGCGTGTTGTTCTTCGGCTCTCTGGTGTTTGCCGGTGTCACTTCGATGATTTCCATCGTTGAAGTGATTGTGGCTGCGATTCAAGACAAAATGAACATTGGCCGTGTCAGCGCAACGCTGATTGCAGGCGTGCCAATGGCAATTATTTCTACCTTGCTGTTCGGTACGACTACCGGCCTGCCTGTGTTGGATGTGTTGGACAAATTCATCAATACCTACGGCATTGTGGCTTCCGGTTTTATTTATGTTTTGGCGATTGTCTTGTTGAACAAGCTGCCGGAACTGCGCAACCACTTGAACGCGCTGTCTTCCATCCGTGTCGGTAAAGTGTGGACTGCCAGCGTGGTGGTTACCGTCGCTATGCTCGGCTATATGCTGTATCAAGATACTGCCAGCCTCTT
Source organism: Neisseria sp. P0008.S004 (assembly GCF_051962755.1). Lineage (NCBI taxonomy): Bacteria > Pseudomonadati > Pseudomonadota > Betaproteobacteria > Neisseriales > Neisseriaceae > Neisseria > Neisseria sp. P0008.S004. The sequence continues at coordinate 194,574 of NZ_JBQCUZ010000001.1, read as the reverse complement.
AAAAGAGAATTACAGCGGCTATCCTGACAGCTTCCTCAATATCTTCGGTTGGGGCATGGTAGGCACTCTCTTGGTATTGTCCGTCCTGCTATCTTTCTTGCCGTGGAAACATGGTCAGAACTTCAACGTCAAAGACGAACATGAACACGAACGTGAAGGAGACGAATAATGAGTACTTCAGCCATTATTATGATGCTTGTCGCATTGATCGTCATTTGGGGCGGATTCATCGTCTCCGTCCTGCGCCTGCCTAAAGAATAAGGTTTGAGCAAATGAAAAGGCCGTCTGAAATTTAAATTTCAGACGGCCTTTCCCGTTAAAAATGGTAAAACGGCCTAAAAAAGAGTAGAATATGGACCGTTTACAACTCTGCGCCTCTCAGCAGGCTTGAATTATGGACCTTCCCAGTTCGTCTTTGAACTTCCCATCTGATACACAACAACAATAATCATCCCGCCGAAATGCCTTCCCGCGTCTGGCGGGCGGAGCATTTATGAGCATCGAACAAACCCCTCCGAATCTCGACAATATCCCCGACAATGATGTGGTAGAAGACCGCATTTCTGACGATCGCATCTCTGACGATATCGACCGCATCCACGCCTTATGCGAAATCCTTGAGCCGTCATTTGAACAAATCGAAGCAGGCATGCCGATTGAAGACGAAAGCCTGTGCGACAAGTTCACCGAGCTGACCGTCCTCTTGGCCGAGTTGCACCCTGCCGACGTGGCCGCCGTCTTGGAATCTCTGCCACCGCGCGAGCGTAACATCGTTTGGCTTTTGGTCGCCCCTGAAGACGACGGCGAAGTGTTGCTGGAAGTATCCGACTCCGTACGCGAAATGCTGATCGAGTCCATGGACAAAGACGAGCTGTTGGCCGCTGTCGATGATTTGGACGCAGACGAATTGGCAGAACTGGCAGACGACTTGCCGCACCAAGTGGTGTACGAAGCGCTGCAAACGCGTGATGAAGAAGAACGCGAGCAGGTCAAAGCGGCGATGTCTTACGAAGACAACCAAGTCGGCGCGATTATGGACTTTGAATTGGTCAGCATCCGCGCCGATGTGACGTGTGAGGTCGTGTTGCGCTACTTGCGCCGTTTCGACAGCCTGCCCGACCATACCGACAAGATTTTCGTGGTCGATGAAAACGACGTGTTGCAAGGTGTGCTGCCCATCCGCAAACTCTTGGTCGCCGACCCCGAAGACATGGTGGCGGACGTGATGGCCACCGATGTCGTGCGCTTCCGTCCCGAAGACGACGTGGAAGAAGCGGCGCAGGCGTTTGAACGTTATGACTTGGTAACCGCGCCGGTTGTCGATGAAAACAAAAAGCTGATCGGCAGGATCACCATTGACGAAATGGTGGACGTGATCCGTGAAGAATCCGAAGCCGACATGTTTAACATGGCCGGTTTGCAAGAAGAAGAGGACTTGTTCGCCCCGATTTGGGACTCGGTGAAAAACCGCTGGATGTGGCTTGCCATCAACCTGTGTACCGCCTTTATCGCTAGCCGCGTGATTGGCGCATTTGAAGGCAGTATCGAGAAAATCGTCGCACTGGCTGCGCTGATGCCCATCGTCGCCGGCATCGGCGGCAACTCCGGCAACCAAACCATCACCATGATCGTCCGCGCCATGGCGATGGGACAAATGACCAGCACGCAGGCAGGCCGCCTGCTGAAAAAAGAAGTCGGCGTCGCCCTCGTCAACGGCATTATTTGGGGCACCGTGATGGGCGTGATTTCATGGCTGCTCTACGGCAACATCGGCATCGGTTTGGTCATGGTGGCCGCGATGACCTTGAACCTTTTGCTTGCCGCGACCGTCGGTGTCCTCATTCCCGTCATGATGGACAAAGCCGGACGCGACCCGGCATTGGGCAGCTCGGTGCTGATTACCGCGGTCACCGACTCCGGCGGCTTCCTGATTTTCTTGGGATTGGCAACCATATTCCTGTTGTAATAGGAAAAAAGGACGTGTTCGACACGTCCTTTTTCAAACCGTTTAAAAGGCCGAGACCTTTGCAAAAAAGCCCTTCCCCCCAACAGCCGAAACCTAAACACAGATTTTCGGCTGTTTCCGCCACGGTTTCATGATTTCCCCTGCCGTAACCGCCGCCGCCGTCAGATTGGCAGTGGCACTGTTTGACGGAAAAGACGCGCCCGAACGTGATGAAGAAAGCGGTTTGGCGTATATTGGAAAATAAGCTTGAGGTAAAATAAGCTTTAGTTCGTCTGAAAACGTCGCGCCATCAGTTTTATAAAGGTAACAATATGAATTTAGAAACCAAAATTCCGCCGCCGGCGATATGTTTTATTTGTGCGTTGTTGATGTACATCTCTACCCAAGTGTCGGCGTTAGCCGACATATTGCCGCGCTTTCCTATATTGCTGTCGGTTGTTTTCATGGTGTTTGGGACTCTGTTGAGCGTATTAGGTGTGTGGGCGTTTCGCCGTTTGCGCACGACCATCAGCCCGCTCCACCCCGAACAAACCGAACACTTCGTTTCAGACGGCGTGTACCGTTTCAGTCGCAATCCGATGTATGCGGGTCTGGGCTGCTGGCTGGTCGCCTGGGCGGGCTATTTGGCGCACCCGCTGCCGTGGTTGTTTTTGGCTGCATTTGTTGCCTATATGACACGCTTTCAAATCATGCCCGAAGAACGCGTTTTGGCGCAGAAATTCGGTGCAGAGTACGAGTCTTATTGTCGGCGCGTCCGCCGTTGGTTATAAAAGCGAAAGCTTCCCATCAAGTATCGCCCCTCTTCTGCTCTACGGCATGAATGCGAATACTCGATGTTTTTAGACAACCTTTATTGCTCCGTAAGAAATGAAAAAGGACACCCCATGACCTTCCCGCCCCTAAAATCCCCGCTCAAATTCTACGCCGTCGTTCCCACCGCCGATTGGGTGGAGCGCATGGTCGAAGCAGGTGCCGACACGGTGCAACTGCGCTGCAAAACCCTGCACGGCGATGAATTGAAATGCGAAATCGCCCGCTGCGTCGCCGCCTGTCAGGGCAGCCGTACGCAGCTTTTCATCAACGACTACTGGCGCGAGGCGATAGAAGCGGGCGCATACGGCGTACATCTCGGACAGGAAGACATGGACACCGCCGACCTTGCCGCCATTACCGCCGCCGGTTTGCGCTTGGGTTTGAGTACGCACTCCGTCGCCGAACTCGACCGCGCTTTGTCCGTACACCCCAGCTATGTCGCCAGCGGCGCGATTTTTCCGACTACGACCAAACAAATGCCAACCGCCCCGCAAGGTTTGGACAAACTGCGCGAATACGTCAGACAGGCACGCGGCACGCCCGTCGTCGCCATCGGCGGCATCGATTTGAACAACGCCGAAGATGTGCTTGCCACCGGCGTTTCCTCGCTCGCTGTTGTTCGCGCCGTGACCGAAGCGGAAAATCCCGAAGCGGTGGTTAAAGCGTTTCAGGCTTTGTGGAATGAATGAGGCCGTCTGAAAATAAGAAGTCTGACAAGAGGAGCAAACATTATGAAGATTATATTGAACAATGAAGCCATCACATTAAACGGCACAACCGTTGCCGACCTTATCGCCCAAACCGCGCCGCAAAAGCCGTTTGCCGTTGCCGTCAATACCTATTTTGTCGCCAAAGGCGCGTATGCGGAAACGGTTTTAAACGAAAACGACAAAGTGGACATTGTGCGCCCCGTAGTCGGCGGATAAGCAGTTTGCAATCAATAGGTTGGGTATTTGCGCTCGACTTTTGCCTGTTTGAATATCGGGCAGGGTTGCCCGATTGCCTTATGCTTAAAATCTAAAAAATATTACAAAGGAATCCATCATGTTTACCCTATACGGAGAAACTTTCCCTTCACGGCTGCTGCTCGGTACGGCTGCTTATCCGACGCCGGAAATCCTCAAGCAGTCTGTTCAAATCGCGCAACCGGCGATGATTACCGTTTCGTTACGCCGCGCCGGCAGCGGCGGCGAAGCGCACGGGCAGGGCTTTTGGTCATTGTTGGAAGAAATGGGCGTACCTGTGTTGCCCAATACCGCAGGCTGCCAAAGTGTGCAGGAAGCCGTAACTACTGCACAAATGGCACGCGAAGTGTTTGATACCGATTGGATCAAGCTCGAACTCATCGGCGATGATGACACCTTGCAGCCGGATGTGTTCCAACTGGTTGAAGCGGCGGAAATTCTGATTAAAGACGGCTTTAAAGTGCTGCCTTATTGCACCGAAGACCTGATTGCCTGCCGCCGACTGCTTGACGCAGGCTGTCAGGCGTTGATGCCGTGGGCGGCGCCGATTGGCACGGGTTTGGGCGCGGTTCATGCTTATGCGCTGAAAGTCCTACGTGAACGCCTGCCCGACACGCCGTTGATTATCGACGCGGGTTTGGGTTTGCCTTCGCAGGCGGCGCAAGTGATGGAATGGGGTTTTGACGGCGTGTTGCTGAATACCGCCGTTTCCCGTAGTGGCGATCCGGTCAATATGGCACGCGCTTTTGCGCTTGCGGTCGAGTCGGGCCGTCTGGCTTATGAGGCGGAACCTGTGGAGGCGCGTGAGAAAGCGCGCGCCAGTACGCCGACGGTGGGCCAGCCTTTCTGGCATTCGGCGGAATATTGATACACATTAGGGCGTGTCGAACACGCCCTTTTTTATTGGTAAAAAACCTGATTTCAGGTTGAACAGAATGTTCAGACGGCCTTGGTCAAAAGCTGTTTCAGTGGCTTTAAGATTTGCCATGCCTGCGCTTTGAGTTGCGGCTGCATCAGCAGGCGGGCGGGGTGGGGAATGACGAAATGCGGCCGCTTCCCGCACAATTCGTTCATCAGTCCAATCATGTCGGGGCTATCAAAGATTTTGCCGAGAAACAAGACTGCGCGCGCTTGCGAAGCGGTCAGCTCGTTTTGCATTTCGGCAAGTTCGGAGCGGATGTGTTCGGCATCGGGGAGAGCGGTAAATACGGGCGCGGTTTTGACCCATGCGGTTTTGTGCGCCTGCTCGGGTTTGAGGCCGATAGCAGCGAGGATGTTGTCGAGAAGCGTGCCGACATCGCCGCTAAACAGCGTACCGTGCAGGCTGTCTTCGGTGGACGGGCAAATGCTGACCACCATGATTTCAGACGGCCTGATGGTTACGTCAAGACGGGGCAGATTGTCTGAATGCGCGGCTTTTTCTGTTTTTGCCGGTGTTTCGGCAATGGCTTTGGGTGCTGCTTCGGGAACGCGGACAGCAGGTTTGGCCGTTTGTGCAGTGGCAATGGCGGCAGTGCGTGCCCGATGGGCGCCTGCGGATAAAGTGCGCACGGCTTGCGCGGTATCGGCAGCAATGGCTTTGGGGCGGACGGGTGCGGCTGATGCTGCGGCTTGAGGCGCGGCATGGATGATTTTGGCGTTTTGGTTCAGCCACATCGGGCCCAAACCCAAGGCTTCGTGCAGGTGCAGGTAGCGGCTGCTTAACATGATTTCTCCATCAATACGGCATCTTCGCTGCCACCGTCGGGCAGGGCGTAGTAGTTTTTGCGGCGGCCGCAGGTTTGGAAGCCGTGTTTGCGGTAGAGCTGTTGCGCGGTTTCATTGCTTGCGCGGACTTCGAGCAGCAATCGGGTTGCGCCTTGCTGTTGCACTGCGTTTTGCCAGTGTTGCAGCAGGGCGGACGCAATGCCTTGGCGGCGGTATTCGGGCGCGACGGCAATCAAATGTAGCTCGGATTCGTCAAATACGGTTTGCCACACGATAAAGCCGGTAATTTGGTTGTCTGCCTGTCTGAGCCAAATGCTGTCGGGATGGTGTTGAACAGCTGATTCAAACTGCTTCACCGTCCACGACGAAGGATTGCCTTGTGCGTCGATGGCGGCAAGGGTGGGGCAGTCGGCAAGTACGGCTGGACGCAGGTTCACGGTTTGGCCTTTTGTTGGGCTTGCTCTTGCGCGGTCAGGGCAATTTTGTTGCGGACGTAGAGCAGCTCGGCGTGTGCCGCGTCAGTAGCAACATAGCGGCCGCTGCGGGCAAGTTTAAGATAGTCGGTGGCGGTCGGCATATCGGCTTGACCGTCAAAAGGCGGTTTGTCGGCGAGGGCAAAGGCGTTACCGATGCCGCCGCTAGGCGTTTTGCCTTCGGGCGCGGTAATGGTGGCGGCTTTGCCAACTGTGTAATCGCTCAAGCGGACATGGTTTTGCGTATCAAACCATGCGTAGAACACTTCGCCCATGCGTGCATCGGTGGCCGCCAGTACGCAGCTTGATGGCGGCAGCAGCGAAGCGGCGGCATCGAGGCAGGGAATGCCGATCATGGGCGTGTCAAACGGCGTGGCCAAACCTTGTGCAACCGCCGCGCCGATACGCAGGCCGGTAAATGCGCCGGGGCCTTGTGCATAGACGATGTAGCCCAAATCGGCGGCAGTGATGCCTGCTTCTTTAAAGAGGCGCTCGATTTGCGGCAGGATTTGTTCGGATTGCTTGGTGCCGACATTTTCGTGAAACAGGCGGATTTCGCCTTGATGTTCCAATGCGATGGACAGAAAGGATGTGCTGGTGTCGATGGCAAGAGTCGGGCGGTTGTCGGTTGGCATGGTGTTATTTTTTAGAAGGATATGGGTTGCCATTATAGTGGAACGGCGAGAGGGAACAAAGCACTCGGGCGGCGCTTGGGTAAAAATGCCGTTTGCTGCAAAGCTATTCGATAAGTGAACCAAGATTTCAGGCCGTCTGAAAATATTTCAGACGGCCTTGTTTTATTGGTCAAGTTTCAATAAAGGCGAACCTGCTTTTTCAACGGCACGGCGGTAGGCTTCATGCGCTTCGATGAGTTGCAAATAAGCGCGGATATTGGGGTAGTCGGCAAAATCGAAGCGGTCGGCTGCGGCTTGCAGCGGATAACTCATCATGATGTCGGCACCGCTGAGGCTGTTGCCGACCAACCATTCGCGGTTTTCCAACTCGCTGTCGATGTGGGAAAGATGCAGCGCGGCTTGCGGAAGGATAAAGCTGCTTTTAACGCTGCCGCTGATTTTGCGGGCAATCGGTTTGACGAAAAACGGCATGGGTGCGCTTTCAATCCGGCGGAACACCAGTCCGAGCAGCAATAACGGCATCAGCGAACCTTCGGCATAATGCAGCCAGCGTTGATATTGCCAGTATTCGCGGCTGCCGCGTTCGGGCATCAGATGGCCGTTGCCGTAGGTTTGAATCAGGTAGTCGGTAATCGCGCCGCTTTCCGCCAAGATAAAGCCGTCATCATCCAATAAAGGCGATTTGCCCAAGGGATGGATGGCTTTAAGTTCGTCAGGGGCGAGCAAAGTGTCGGGATGGCGGCGGTAGGTTTGCAGGCGGTAGGGCGTACCGAGGATTTCAAGCAGCCAAACAATGCGCAGGGCGCGGGATTGGTTGAGCGAATGCAGGGTAATCATGAGGGACTTTAAATATTGGTTTGTTTGAGGCCGTCTATGCTGATTTGGCAGGCATCGGCGTATTTTTGCAGGGTTTTGGCCGGTAGTTTGGCGAACACTTCGGGGCGGAAATGCCGACGAAGCTGCCATTTCCATACGCCTGCCGCCAGGGCCAAGCCGGTTTCATCATAACGGCAGCGGAACATATGGTAGTACAGCGGCGAGTATTCGCCTTTTTTGACGGCTTCGCGCGCGGCCTGCGTTTGGGCATCGAGTTCGAACACCGCCATTTCGGTGGCGTAGGCTTCGTCCTGCCAACCGTTGCTGGTGGCCGCTTCGTAGTGGCCGTCGCGGGTGCCGTAGATGACTTTGCGGTGGCCGTGGTAGCTGGCGCTGTTGTCTTGAGGAATGTCGTCAATCTTCATTCAGACGGCCTTTACTGCTTCCAAAAGCATGAAACATGTTGAAAAGCGTCCGCTTTCCGGAACGTAACACAGGATTTTTTGGCCGTGTTCGATGGGAAAAGTGCGCATAAATTCTTCAAGGATGATGTAAATCGAGGCCGAACCCGTGTTGCCCTTGTTGTGCAGATTGGTAAACCATTTTTCCTGCGGAATGTCGAAGCCGATGTTTTTCAGGCCGTCTGAAAGGCGGTCGCGGAAAAAGCCGGAAGAGTAGTGGGGCAGGAACCAATCGATTTCTTCGGCGCGGATGCCGTGTTTGGCGGCGATTTGGGAGAGGGGTTTTTCCACCGTATAACGGACGATGTTTTCGTTTAGCAGTTTGACGTCCTGCTTGACCGCCATCAGGCTGTGGCGGCGGCCGTAATCGGCATCGGCGTGTTTCCAGCCTTCAAATACGCCGTCGCGGAATTCTGCGCCGGCATACATGCAGGGTGGCATTTCGTTGGCGTAGGAAAGCAGGTCTATCCAATGGATTTTCAGGCTGAGGCTGTCTGAATTGGGGCGGTCGGACAGATACACCGCGCCTGCGCCGTCAGACAGCATCCAGCGCAAAAAGTCTTTTTCAAACCCGATTTCAGGGGACGCGTTTTCCAGTTTTTTATGGTCGGTTTCGCTTTGAAACACTTCGCCGCGCATGACTGCCGAGGCATTTTCGGAAGCAACGGAAACCGCATGTGCATGTTCGCCGGTACGCACGGCGTTGTAAGCGTGTTTCATCGCCGCCATACCTGCCGCACATACGCCTGCCATGCTGAACACTTCGCAAGGCGGCATATCCAGCAAGCCATGCACCATCACGCCGTGTCCGGGCATGGTTTGGTCGGGATAGGAAGTGGCGCAGGCCAGGCTGCCGATGGCTTCTGCTGCAACGCCTTGGACAAACAGGCCGTTGACTGCTTCGGCAGCCAACTCGGCATTGGTGTGCGTCGTGAGGCGGCTTTCGGGATCGATGGCGTAATGGCGCGACAAAATGCCGTTGGAACGCAAAATCATACGGCGCACGCGTGAAGGCACATCGCCTGCCATGCCGAGGACGGCTTCCATTTCGTCATTGCCGACGGGGGCATTGGGTAAAAAGGCAGAAACGCGGTTGAGATAAACGTCTTTGAGAGTGTTATTCGATGTCATGATGTGTTTGTCAAAATAATCAACCGATAAACCGCGCCGCGTAGTCGCAGCTTGCAGTCAACGGGATGTGGTGTGTTTCGGCGTATTCCATCAGCGCGCTCACCAGTAGTTTGGCAATGCCGCGATGACGGAAGTTGGGCGAGACCACGGTATGGTTTACGTCCCAGCCGCCGTTATGTTCGGTATAGCTGATATAGCCTGCTTCCAAACCGTCAATGTCGATTTGAAAGCGACGGCGTTCGGGGTAGTGGATAACTTCGGGCATGATGGATTCCTGGTTTGAGGCCGTCTGAAACAGATTATCTGCCTGACGGTTGTTCATAATAATCCGCCAGCTTTTTCAGACGGCCTTTGAGCAGCGGATGCAGCAGTTTTTTCAAAATTACACTGATGGGTAAAACCACCAAAATCATCGCCAATAAAAAGACGATGTAGAAGCACAACAAGGCACGGCGCAAGAGCGGAGAAATCCTGCCTGCCGCCATCAAAAGCCTGCCCCAGACGAAGAAGCTGCGGCCGGCGGCACGTTCGCTGAAAATCAGTTTTTCATTCACTGTCGCCGCGCCCATGTTTTGAAACAGGGTTTCGTCCAAAGGCTGTTGGTTCAATAGTGTATCGCACAATTTCGTACCAAACCGCGCCGCATCCGCCAATTCTTCTTCAGCAATGCCGGCAGAGGGCAGGGAGCGGAAATAGCGTTTGTCGCCGGTCAGCATCCATGCGGGCGTGGTAATGAAACTTGCCGCGCTGTTGCAATCATCGATTTTTACGATGTTGCCGATGAGTTTTGCGCCGTTTTGTTTCAGCAAAGATTTCATTTTTTCCTGCGCGCCCAGCCACATATTGCGGCAGCCGATAAGCGTGATGACCGGTTTACCGTCCAGCAGGCGGCGCGTTTCTTCGCGTTGCAAAAAGGCGGTCATCGGTTGCGAAGGGGAGAGGAACCAAACAGTGTAGGCAATGACCACCACATCGTAATCTTCGGATGGGATTTGCGGCGGCAGAATCGGGGCGGGTTTTAAATGGACTGTTTCAGGAAAGGTATCGAAAAAACGCCAAAACGGCCACGGAAACGGAAACGCCTGCTTCGGTACGATATTGACGCAATCGACCTGTATGCCGGCTGTTTGCAACGGCGCGGCAAAATTTCGCGCCAGGCTCGAGAGCTGCCCCGTTTGCGAGTAATGCACAATCAGCACTTTTTTCATTATCTTCCCTGCAATGAGTAAGTTATGGTTGGTTTGGACAGTATTATATAGTAAACCAACCTGCCTTGAACTTTATTCATATTCAGTATGTTCGCGAAGGTTTCAGCCGATTTGGATGGAAGCGCCGTATTCTGTCGGAATGGGGCGGTAAAGCGGATTTTTATGCCATGCCAACATGAACAACGGCCGTCTGAAATTTTTCAGACGGCCTTGTGTGGAAATCGGGACGCATGGTCTGGAGCAGGATTTGCGCTAAGTATGGCGTGCAAATCGTATAGATAAAAAAATAACCGCTTCAAGGCGGTTGGTGGTGGCCAGAGGCGGAATCGAACCGCCGACACACGGATTTTCAATCCGTTGCTCTACCAACTGAGCTATCTGGCCTTCGCGTATTTCGTTGCGAGATGTGAATTAAACCAAATTTCGTTGTCTTGTGCAAGCGTTTGCAGGCTTTATTTTTGAGGCGGTAAATTAAGATTTTGTTTTGTATTGAATTATTTTTTCGTTTTAATTGGCGGTTTTTAGGTTTACCGGTTTGATTTTCAGACGGCCTAAGATACAATCGGCTTTTTTGCTTTGGATTTATGCCATGCTGTATGTGTTTGTTCGTGATATGTGGGATGTTTTGCGTTTGCGCTATCGTTCGCCGGAGACGTATTTGTATTCGCCTTTGGTGATGGCGGCGGTGCTGCTGCTGTTGGGTGTGGTGAACGCGGCCAGCATGTCGCCTTTGTTTGGCAGTGGCGCGGCGGCGGTGTGCCTGTCGGTAATTTTGGTGATTGTGAAATGGTTGGTGCTGAGCCGCTCGATGCGCAAGGTGCTGCATTATTACGGTGCGCCCCGGCTGCCTTTGTGGGGCTTTATTTTGGTGTCTGAGGCTTTGCTGCTGCCGCTGTTGCTGGTGTTGTATGTGCCGGCGTTGGCTGTGTTTGCGCTGTTGTGGCAGGCTTGGGTGTTTGTGGTGCAGGTACGCGGTTTGATGTGGATGGGGAATGCGACGGTAGGCCGTGTTTTGGTGGGCTATCTGTTGTATGGTTTCGGCGTGTTGTGTGTGGGTACGGTGATTTTGATGCTGTTTATTGCCGCCGGTTGGTTGGATATGGAAACGTTGAATCAAAACCTGCAGGCGTTGACGTCTGCCCGTAAATAATCAATGAAAATTGGAAGGCCGTCTGAAATGTTCAGACGGCCTTTGTTTTATGTGTTTGTTTCGTGGTCTTGCAGAATTTTTTGATAGACGGGGTCGGGGAGGTAGCGGCCTATCATATCGCGCCAGCCTTGTGGGCCGACCAGGCCTTTGACCATGGTGGAGGACACTTCGGCTATTTCGCGCGGCGGCATTAGGAAGACGGTGGAGATTTCGGGGGCGATGTCGCTGTTGATGTAGCGCATCGAGCGTTCGTATTCGTAGTCGGCGGCGGAACGGATGCCGCGGACGATAAAATTGGCTTTGGCTTCGCGGGCGTAATCGACCAAAAAGCGGTTTTCAAACACGCTGATGCGGACGTTGGGGAAGGGGTGGGTAATGGCATCGAGCATGGCGCAGCGTTCTTCTATGGTGTAGGTGCTGCGCTTTTCGGGATTGGTGCCGATGGCGACGATGAGTTCGTCAAAGAGGGACTGGGCTTCCTGTATCATCCACAGGTGGCCGAGGGTGGGAGGGTCGAAGCTGCCTGCGTACACGGCACGGCGCGGAGTGGTCGTGGTCATTTTGGGTTGGGAATGGGGTTTGTGTGGCGTTCAGGATAGGGGAGTTTGCTGGTGATGTCAAAAATCAAAAAGGCCGTCTGAAATTTCAGACGGCCTTTGCGGCTTTATCAGTCGTCACCACTAATAGAGATGAGGATTCTCAAGAGGCTGCTGAAAATGTTGTAGATGGAGATGAAGATGGTCAGCGCCGCGCTGATGTGGCTGTCTTCGCCGCCGTCAATAACGGCACGCACCTGCCACATAATCATCAGGGAACTGAAGACAACGAAGCCGGCCGCGATGGTCAGGCTCAGGGCAGGGATGTTGAGGAAGATGTTGGCCACAACGGCAATCATGAGCACGATCGCACCGGCGCCGAGGAAGCTGCCGAGTTTGTTCATGTTCATTGTGGTGCGGCGTGCCATGGCGGACATGGTGAAGAATACGCCGGCGGTCATGGCGGCGGCCGTACCGACGATTTGCGCGCCGTTGTTAATAGACAGTGCGTATTGCAACATAGGGCTGATGGCAAGGCCCATGCCGAAAGTGAAGATCATCAACAGGGCTACGCCGACGTTGCTGTAACGGTTTTTCTCAATCAGGAAGGTCATGCCGTAGAAAAAGCCGAAGAAGGCGGCCAGGGCAACATAGTATGAACCGAACATGGCGAAAATGTTAAAGCCTGTTTTGGCGGAAAAGAATGCGCCGGCAATGGCAGGAATGAAAGACAGGCCGAGCAGGCGGTAGGTTTTTTGCAGGACGGTATTTTTGGCAACCGAGCCTTGCGAGGTATAGTCGTAAACGTCGTTTTGCATGGCGTTTGCTCCAGTGTGGATTGAAATAAATGAAATTTGGATTCTAACAGAGAATCATGGGTTTGTATGATTTATCTGTTCTATTTGCCTAATATGCGGGGCAATCGGGAATTTTAAAGGCCGTCTGAAAATCGGGTTTCAGACGGCCTTGGCTTTTCAATGCTTATTTAGGCTCTTGCGGAACGTAGCCTTGTACGGCATCTGCTCCGTCGCCGAAGAAGTATTGTTCCATCTGCTGGGCGAGGTATTCGCGTGCGCGCGGATCGGCAAGGCTTAGACGGTTTTCGTTGATCAGCATGGTTTGGTGGCGGGTCCAAGCTATCCATGCTTCTTGGGAAACGTTTTCGAAGATGCGTTTGCCCAGTTCGTTGGGCAGCGGCGGAAATTTCATGCCTTCGGCTTCTTTGCCGAGTTTGACGCAGTGAACCATACGGGTCATGGCGGTTTCCTTATGATGGGTTGCAAAGTTGGTATTTTAGCCGATTGCACGGATAGGGGAAAGCGTGGCTTTCAGACGGCCTGAAAGCTTGCTATGATGGTCTTTTCTGTTTATTCAGGCAAAGATTATGAACCGCCTTGATACTGCCCGCCGTTATTCCCTTTTTCTCGCCCGTAATCTTGATTCCGGCAAACTCAAGCCCGAAATTTTCCTGCCTATGCTGGACAAGGCGTTGACCGAAGCTGATTTTCAAGCTTTTGCCGATTGGGACAAAATCCGTGCGGAAGAAAACGAGGAAGAATTAGCGCGGCAGTTGCGCGAGTTGCGCCGTTATGTCGTGTCGCAGATTATCGTGCGCGATATCAACCGCATCAGTGATTTGAACGAAGTAACCCGCACAATTACGCTGTTTGCCGATTTTGCCGTCAATACCGCGTTGAACTTTTCCTACGCCTATTATCAGGACATGTACGGCACGCCGATCGGGCGTTATACGAAATCGCCACAACATTTGAGCGTGGTGGCAATGGGCAAGGCGGGCGGCTATGAGCTGAACGTGTCTTCCGACATCGATTTGATTTTCATCTATCCCGAATCGGGCGATACGGACGGCAGGCGCGAACGCGGCAATCAAGAGTTTTTCACCAAAGTCGGGCAGAAACTAATTGCGCTGCTGAACGACATTACCGCCGACGGGCAGGTGTTCCGCGTCGATATGCGGCTGCGGCCAGACGGCGATTCGGGCGCGCTGGTATTGAGCGAAACCGCGCTGGAGCAATACCTGATCACGCAGGGGCGCGAATGGGAACGCTATGCGTGGTGCAAAGGCCGCGTGGTTACGCCGTATCCGAACGACATCAAAGCGTTGGTGCGCCCCTTTGTGTTCCGCAAATATCTGGATTACAGCGCATATGAAGCAATGCGCAACCTGCACCGCCAAATCCGCAGCGAAGTCAGCAAAAAAGGCATGGCGGACAACATCAAACTCGGCGCGGGCGGCATCCGCGAAGTCGAATTTATCGCCCAGATTTTCCAGATGATACGCGGCGGGCAAATGCGCGCGCTGCAACTGAAAGGCACGCAGGAAACGCTGAAGAAACTTGCCGAGCTGGGCATCATGCCGTCTGAAAACGTCGAAACCCTGCTTGCCGCCTACCGCTTCCTGCGCGACGTCGAACACCGCCTGCAATACTGGGACGACCAGCAAACCCAAACCCTGCCCACCTCGCCCGAACAGCAACAACTGCTCGCCGAAAGCATGGGTTTCGACAGCTACGCCGCCTTTTCAGACGACCTCAACATTCACCGCACCAAGGTCAATCAGTTGTTCAACGAAATTTTAAGCGAACCCGAAGAGCAAACTCCCGACAACAGCGAATGGCAATGGGCATGGCAGGATAAACCCGACGAAGAAGAGCGGCTAGGCCGTCTGAAAGAATATGGGTTTGATGCCGAAACCATCGCCGCAAGGCTAGACCAAATCCGGTACGGCCATAAATACCGCCACCTTTCCGCACACGCCCAGCCGCGTTTCGACGCGATTGTGCCGCTGTTCGTGCAGGCAGCGGCCGAGCAACCCAACCCGACCGATACATTAATGCGGCTGTTTGACTTCCTCGAAAACATCAGCCGCCGCTCCGCCTATCTCGCCTTCCTCAACGAACATCCGCAAACCCTGGCGCAACTGGCGCAGATTATGAGCCAAAGCTCATGGGTGGCGGCGTATCTGAGCAAATACCCAATTCTGCTGGACGAACTCATCAGCGCGCAGCTTTTGGATACCGCGTTCGACTGGCAAGCCCTTGCCGCCGCCCTTTCAGACGACATCAAAGCCTGCGGCGGCGACACCGAAGCGCAAATGGACACCCTGCGCCGCTTCCAGCACGCCCAAGTCTTCCGCCTCGCCGTCCAAGACCTCGCCGGACTGTGGACGGTAGAATCCCTCTCCGACCAACTTTCCGCCCTCGCCGACACCATCCTCGCCGCCGCCGTGTCGTGTGCGTGGGCGGATATGCCCAAAAAACACCGAGACACGCCGCAATTTGCCATCATCGGTTACGGCAAACTGGGCGGTAAAGAGCTCAGCTATTCCTCCGACCTCGACTTGGTCTATCTTTACGACGACCCTCATTCCGACGCAGGCGACGTTTACAGCCGCCTTGCTCGCCGGCTGACCAACTGGCTTTCCGCCGCCACCGGCGCAGGCAGCCTCTACGAAACCGACCTGCGCCTGCGCCCCAACGGCGACGCTGGTTTCCTCGCCCACAGCATCGCCGCCTTTGAAAAATACCAGCGCGAAAACGCCTGGACGTGGGAACACCAATCCCTTACCCGCGCCCGTTTTATCTGCGGTACGCCTGATGTTCAGACGGCCTTCGACCGCATCCGCACCGAAATCCTCACCGCCGAACGCGACCAAACCGCCTTGGCAGGCGAAATCATCGAAATGCGCGAAAAAATGTTCCCCACCCATCCGCCGGTTGACAGCAACGTCAAATACGCGCGCGGCGGCGTGGTCGACGTCGAATTTATCGTCCAATACCTCATCCTTGCCCATGCCCGACGGTATCCGCAACTCCTCGACAACTACGGCAACATCGCCCTCTTAAACATCGCCGCCGACTGCGGCCTCATCGACAAAACCCTCGCCGAACAAAGCCGCACCGCCTACCGCTACTACCGCCAGCAGCAACACAACGCCAAACTGCGCGATGCCAAAAAAACCGAAGTAACGGACGAATTGCTGACCCACTACGGCAATGTGCGAAAACTATGGCAGGAAGTATTCGGAGTAGAAGTGAAGTTCGGATAAGCAGGCGGACGTATTCAGCGTCAAAAGCCCTATACAGCAACATAATTTACTGCCAGGACAAATTCACTCTAAATAGTAGGTTTTATGTAAGGAAGATATTTTTATAAAAGCTGATTGGCAGCTTGAGGGAAGTTTTTGTTTACGTATTACTGATTCAGCCCAAGTATGATCTGCAAAAGCTGTTCTCATTTTCTGTAGATATTGTGATACAGCAAAACAAGTTCTAAAATATGCAGCTCATTTTCATATTAAAAACAAGGAGAAACTGATGTCTAAGATTGCGGTACTCGGCGGCGGCCTTTCCGGTCGCCTTATTGCGTTCCAATTGGCGGAGCAGGGTGTGGCGGTAGAGTTGTTTGAGAAAGGCGAACGTAACGGCGCACAAGCCGCAGCCTATGTTGCCGCCGCCATGTTAGCGCCGTCTGCCGAAGCGGTGGAGGCAACGCCCGAAGTCATCCGTTTAGGCAAACAAAGCATTGCGCTTTGGCGCGCTATTGTCGGCCGTCTGAATACGCCGGTGATGATGCAGGAAAACGGTAGTCTGATTGTCTGGCACACGCAGGACAAGCCGCTTTCCGCCGAGTTTGCCCGTCATTTGAAGCGCGGCGGTGTGGCGGAATATGAAACCATACGTTGGAACGCGGATGAAATCGCAGCAAACGAGCCGCAACTGGCAGGGAGGTTTTCAGACGGCCTGTATCTGCCGACAGAAGGGCAGTTGGACGGACGGCAGGTATTGAATGCGCTGGCCGATGCTTTGGAGTCAATGAATGTAGCGTGCCATTGGTCGTACGAACGCGAAGTCGAAGATTTTGCGGCGCAATACGATTGGGTCATCGACTGCCGCGGTTATGGTGCAAAGAGCGCGTGGAACAGGCCGTCTGAAAGCCAATTGCGCGGCATACGCGGCGAAGTGGCGCGCGTTTACGCACCCGAAGTCGAGCTGTCCCGCCCCGTGCGCCTGCTGCATCCGCGCTATCCTTTGTATATCGCGCCGAAGGAAAACCATATTTTTGTGATTGGTGCGACCCAAATCGAAAGCGAAAGCCAAGCGCCGGCCAGCGTGCGTTCTGGTTTGGAACTTTTGTCCGCGCTGTACGCCGTGCATCCGGCATTTGGCGAGGCGAACCTTTTGGAACTGGCCACCGGCCTGCGCCCGACGTTAAACCACCACAATCCCGAAATCCGCTTCAACCGCGAACGCCGCCTGATTGAAGTCAACGGCCTGTTCCGCCACGGCTTTATGATTTCCCCGGCCGTTACCGGCGCGGCCGTGCGTTTGGCCGGTGCGCTGTTTGCCGGAAGCGACATTCCCGAATACGACGAAACCAGTGGTTTGCCGTATATCCGCGCTGCGAATTGAAGCTGTTGCGGACGAAGTGGCTTGAAAATCGGGCAAATTGTTTGTGAAAGACAGCCACAGGCCGTCTGAAAATGATAAAATCGCCGTCAATTCAATTAACCTTGCGTCTGAAAACCGCATGATGCCGTATTCAGACGCCAAACCAATTTCCTATTTAACGATAAGCACATGACAACCCAAACCCTTTTAATCGAACTTCTCACTGAAGAACTCCCGCCAAAAGCCCTCAATAATCTGGGCAACCATTTTGCCGCTTCCGTTGCCGAAGGCTTGGAAAAGGCGCAACTGATTGACGGCGCAGCCGAATACACTGCCTACGCTTCTCCGCGCCGTTTGGCCGTTCAAATCAAAAACGTGAAAGCCGTTCAAGCCGATCAAAAAATCGTGAAAAAAGGCCCGGCCGTGGCGAATGCTATGAAAGACGGTGCGCCGACTAAGGCTTTGGAAGGTTTTGCGCGCGGTGCGGGTGCGAAAATCGAAGACCTGACCATCATCAACGACGGCAAGCAAGACGTGTACGCCTACGAATACGTCCAAACCGGCAAACCGCTGGGCGAGCTCTTGGAAGACATCATCAATGCCGCAGTGAAAAAATTGCCGATTCCTAAAGTCATGCGTTGGGGCAGCAGCACATTTACCTTCGTGCGCCCTGTACACAGCCTGATCGTGCTGCACGGCGGCGACATCGTAAATGTCAGCGTTTTGGGCCTGCAAAGCGGCAACAAAACATTGGGTCACCGTTTCCTCTCCAACGGCGAAATCACCATTGAAAACGCCGACAGCTACGCCTTGCAAATGCGTGAGCAAGGCAAAGTCGTCGCTTCGTTTGCCGAGCGCAAAGCCGCCATTCAGACGGCCTTGAACGAGCAGGCAGGCCGTCTGAACGCGACCGTTGCCGCCGATGAAGCCTTGTTGGATGAAGTGACCGCATTGGTCGAATGGCCTGTGGTATTGGAAGCCGGTTTTGAAGAACACTTCCTCGCCGTGCCTCAAGAATGCTTGATTCTGACCATGCAGCAAAACCAAAAATACTTCCCGCTGCTCGATCCAAACGGCAAGCTGATGAACCGCTTCCTGCTGGTTTCCAACCTGCAAACCGAAGACCCGTCGCATATCATCCAAGGCAACGAACGCGTTTTGCGCGCGCGCCTGTCTGATGCCGAGTTCTTCTACAAACAAGACCAAAAAGCGACTTTGGAAAGCCGCCTGCCGAAATTGTCCAGCGTGGTTTACCACAACAAAATCGGTTCGCAAGCCGAGCGTATCGGGCGCCTACAAATCATAGCCGCCTACATCGCCGAAGCTTTGGGCGCAGACGCCGCAGCAGCCGAACGCGCCGCGCGTTTGGCAAAAGCCGACTTGGTGACCGAAATGGTCGGCGAATTCCCTGAACTGCAAGGCACGATGGGCAAATACTATGCCCGCTTGGACGGCGAAACCGAAGAAATCGCCGAAGCTATTGAGCAACATTATTGGCCACGTTTTGCAGGTGACAATCTTCCTCAAAGCAAAATCGCTATCGCTGTTGCGCTGGCCGACAAGCTAGAAACCTTAGTTGGCATTTGGGGTATTGGACAAATTCCTACCGGTGATAAAGATCCTTACGCCTTGCGTCGTGCCACATTGGGTATTTTGCGGATACTAATGTTACCTGAGTGTAAAGGAGATGAATTAGGATTAGGTAAGTTAATTGATAAAACATATAAAACCTTTCCTCGTGGTTGGAAAGATATGGCAAATTCCTTGGAACAGCGACATTTTTTGTCCAAAATAACCTCTTTCATAGAGACCCGTTTAGCAATTCTTTTACAAAATGAATATTCGCAAGACGTAATCTCAGCAGTTTTGAAAGGTCCGAAACAAACTCCTGAAGAAAGTAAACAGGGAGTAAGTCGTTGGTTTCATAAGCTATATAATCTCCATGCCAAACTGCAAGCCGTCGCCGCGTTCAAACAACTGCCCGAAGCCGCCGCGCTCGCTGCCGCCAACAAACGCGTGCAAAACCTGCTGAAAAAAGCCGATGCCGAGTTGGGTGCGGTTAACGAAAGCCTGCTGCAACAAGACGAAGAAAAAGCCCTGTATGCCGCCGCGCAAGGTTTGCAGCCGAAAATTGCCGCCGCTGTTGCCGAAGGCAATTTCCAAACTGCTTTGTCCGAGCTGGCTTCCGTCAAACCGCAAGTCGATGCATTCTTCGACGGCGTGATGGTAATGGCTGAAGATGCCGCCGTGAAGCAAAACCGTTTGAACCTGTTGAACCGCTTGGCAGAACAAATGAACGCAGTTGCCGACATTGCGCTCTTGAGCGAATAAGGCCGCGTTTCAGTTGACCCTTTTTTCAGGCTGCCCGATGATTCAGGCAGCCTGAAGTTTTTCGGGCGTATCCCTTGCATGGCGTTCAAGGGTATAATTCGGCAGATTTGTCGCACGACAAATCGCGCACATAAACAATTTCCCACATTCAAGAGGCAGATTATGAATATCCCAGCCATCCGAACCGCACTCGATGCCGTATTGATTCCCCACACAATGCGCACCTTAGGCAGCGAAAAAGCCGTTACACTCCTTGAAGAGCGTTCAGACGGCCTGCATATCGGCCTGAAATTCGCGTTCCCAGTTGCCCATATTGCCGCAGACATTGCCAATGCCGTTCAAGAAGCCGTCATTTCGCATACCGGCGATACCCACATTCACTTGAGTATCGATACCGAAATCGGTACGCATAAAGTTCAACCCGGCGTAGCAACCATCAAAGGCGTGAAAAACATTATCGCCGTTGCATCGGGCAAAGGCGGCGTCGGCAAATCAACGACCACAGCCAACCTTGCCACCGCAATGGCCAGAATGGGCGCGCGCGTCGGCGTACTCGATGCCGACCTGTACGGCCCAAGCCAGCCCACCATGCTCGGCGTACAAGACCGCAAACCCGACCAACAAAACAAAAAACTCATTCCCGTTGAAGCCGAAAGCGGCATTCAAGTGATGTCCATCGGTTTCCTGGTCGATACCGACCAAGCCGTCGTTTGGCGCGGCCCGATGGTCAGCCAAGCCTTGCAACAGCTTATGTTCCAAAGCGAGTGGGACAATGTCGATTATCTCTTCATCGACCTGCCGCCCGGTACCGGCGATATCCAATTGACCCTGTCGCAAAAAATCCCCGTGACCGGCTCCGTTGTCGTCACCACGCCACAAGACATCGCCCTGATTGATGCACGCAAAGCCGTGGATATGTTCAACAAAGTCAATATCCCGATTTTGGGCGTTTTAGAAAACATGTCTGTCCATATTTGCACCAACTGCGGCCATGCCGAAGCAATCTTCGGCGCAGAAGGCGGCAAAAACTTGGCAGAGCGTTTGAATGTACCGTTGCTTGGCCAACTTCCATTAAGCCTGCCTGTACGCGAAGCTATGGATAGCGGCACATCTTCGGCCTTGTTTGAAAACAACCAAACCATCGCCGACATCTACACCGAAGCCGCCTTCCAAATTGCACTGGCCATTGCCGATAAAGGTAAAGACTTCAGCAGCCGCTTCCCGAAAATCGTTGTCGAATAAAAAAATTTAAAAAAGGTGTTGACAGCTGTGTACCCCATCTCTATAATGCACAGCTTATCGGGTCGTTAGCTCAGTCGGTAGAGCAGCGGACTTTTAATCCGTTGGTCGAGCGTTCGAATCGCTCACGACCCACCAAATATGAAAACCTACTTTGAAAAAAGTAGGTTTTTTTACGTTTGGATTTTGGGATTTTATTGAGCATATTTTATTATTGAGACAATCCATAGCGCATCAAGCATCAGGCCGTCTGAAAATATCTTTCAGACGGCCTGAAGTTTTTTATAGGAATGTTTTTGAGAAATAAGCTTTCTACTTAGGGCAGACAAACGTTTAAAACCTTACCTGCGTCTGCAACTGCCTACGATAAACCAATACGGCAGCAGTCAGCGTGGCAAAAGAGAATGCAGACAATAAAAGCAGATAACGGCCGATTCCGTCCAGTCCGCTGCGGTTGAGCAGCAATTCCTGAAAAGCCTTCAAGCCCCAAGCCATCGGGGAAATCCAAGTGAGTTGCTGCATGGTTTCGGGCATGACGTGGGCGGGTACCATAATGCCGCCGATTGCCGCCATCAGGATGATGCCGCCGCCGCCGAGGACGACGGCATGTTCGGTGGATTTGGCGCAGACGCTGATTAACAGCGCGTAGCCGAGTGCGGCGGCGCTGACGGCGGCGGACAGTAGCGCGTAGGGAACAAGGCTGCCGTTGAGTATGAGGGCGGGCACGCCGATTTCGGGCAGCAGGTAGCGGCCGAGCAACAGCATTCCGACAAACTGAAGCTGGTTAATCAGGAAATAGGGGATAAGTTTCGCAGCAATCAGGCCGGATGCGGAGGCGCGGGCGAGACGTAAGCGGGTAATGGTGTTGTTCTGGCGTTCCAGCGCCATGACGTTCGATAGCGGTATCATAATGAAAAACATACCGAAAATCAGCCATGCGGGGACGCTGTGCTGTACGGCGTTGGGTTTTTCCACTGTGCCGCTGCCTGCGCTCAGGTAATGCTCTTCCAGCATTTTCTTATCTAAAAAGCTGCGCACGGCGGCAAATTGTTCGTCGTTTTTTTCATCCACTTTTTTCTGGATGTCTTTGCGGATGGCGCGGGGCAGTTTTTTATTGTCGATTTTGATGCCGTCGTTGTTGTCGAAATAAGTGTCCAGCCGCGTTTCAGTGTAGTGCTGCTGCAAAACGCCTTTGACAGCCGCCAGCCATGAAGGCTCGGTATCGGGCGGTACATAGATTTGCAGGGCTTTGTCGTCGGCGATTTTGCCGGAAGCGGGGTTCGGGTTGTGCAGCACCAGTTGGAAACGTTTGTCGTGTAGGCCGTTTTGCGCGTCGGTCAGTTTTTCAGACGGCATCAGTGTGACATGGATTTGTTCTTTCTCCAGCGCGGCGGCCAGCGCGGTATTGATACTGTCGTTTGCTACGCCAACCAGCGCGATGCGGCTGTCGTTGTGCGGATCTTGGTCGCGGCTCAGCGCCAACGACATAATCAGCATGAAGGCGATGGGCATCACAAACAACACGGCCAAACCGTGCAGGTCGCGGCAGAGCAGTTTGAGTTCTTTGAGGAGGGAGGAAATCGTCATTGTGGATTTTGCTTATCTGTTGCCGGTTCGTCTTTGCGCAGGAAATCAAGGTAAAACGTTTCTAGCGAACCGTGTCCCTGCTGGAAGTAGCGGATTTGCGCGCCGCTTTGTTGCAGGGCGGCGTAAACGGCGGCGGCATCGTGCGCCGTTTCCATCATGCCGCGGCTGTCCACTTGCTTTGCACCCAAAGCGGCTAGCGTTTGAGGCGGCAGTGGCGGTTCGACGGTAAAACGCACGACACCGGTTTGCGTGCTTAGAAGCTCGTCCAAACCGCCGTGGTACACCAGTTTGCCGTGTTGCAGCAGCGCGATTTTGCCGCAAAGCTGCTCGATTTCCGACAGATAGTGCGAGGTGTAAACCACCGTTACCCCCTGCCGCGTCAAATCCGCCACGCTGTCGAGGATAAAGCGGCGCGACTGCGGGTCGATGCCAACCGTGATTTCGTCGAGGAACACCAGTTGCGGCGTGTTAATCAGACCGATGGCAAAATTCAGACGACGTTTAAGCCCGCCCGAAAGATGCTTTGCCGCCTTGTTTTTGTGGGCGGTCAGGTCGGTCTGTTCCAACAGCGCGTTCAGACGGCCTTTGTCGCGCACTTTGTAAAGCGAGGCGAAAAACAGCAGGTTGTCCCACACCGAAAGCTGCGGATAAAACGCGAAATCCTGCGGCACCAAACCGATTTTCTGCCGCTCGCTGCGGCTTAATAGGCGCAACGGCTTGCCGTCAAACAAAATTTCGCCCTGCCGTACTTCCTGCAAGCCTGCCAAAAGCGACATCAGCGTCGTTTTCCCCGCACCGTTGTGACCGAGCAGCCCCAAACATTCGCCGTCGGCAATATCGAACGACACATTGTCCAGCGCGGCAATTTCGGCTTTGGGATAACGGTGGGAGAGGGATTGGATGTGAATCATGGTTTCAGACGGCCTTAGTATGGATGGAGCATAGTGAAATCATTGACAAAGGCGGCATTAGGTCATCTGTGTACAAACGGGCACAGAAAATTTCTCGCTACCGCATAACCCCATTATTTCAATAATCCCCGCCATAACGCTTCTTCATCATCCGCAATTTTGCGCAGAAATTCAGCGATGTTGCGGCAGCCGTTTTCAGACGGCTTTTTGCACTGCTTCACGCACATGGCTGCGAATTGACGCCATTGGTCGCCGATGGAGGTCATTTGTTCCGAGGCCGTCTGAAATGCAGGTTCGTTGCAGATATGGGCGGCTTGTTCGAGGAAGTAGGCGTAGATATAGCGGAAACCTGCGCCGCCGGTACCGATTTCTTCCTGCATCCGCACCAAATGGCCGAGAAACAGTTTTTGGTATTTGTCATTTTGTTTGGCAGGCAGGGATTCGATTTTTTTGGCCAGCGTACGGATGCCTTTTACGCCGATGAAAAAGACTGGCGCGAGCATATGTTTGGCGTTTTTGCGTATGGCCTTGCGGATAATGGCGGGCAAGTCTGCCATGATTTTTTCAGACGGCCTGTTGTCTTCCAAGGTGTACATCATGCCTTTTGCCGCCAATACGCCTTTGACAAAGCGTGCACGCTGCAAATCTTCGGCAGCGCAGCGTTGTACGGTTTCAAATACGGGGTCGCTGATGAGGTAGTCGTTGCCGTCTTTGCCGTACACTAAAAGATTGTGTGCGTTGAAATGGAAGCGCATTTGCGGCGGGAAGTAGGGCAGCCAGAAGACGGAGGTTTGCAAACCTGCCAGCTTGCCTGAGGACAGCGCGGCATCCAATGCGGCTTGTCCGCTTTGTGCGTCGGAAAATTTGCGGACGGATAATTTCAGCCCCAATGCTTTGCAGGTGTTTTTGATGATGCTGCGCGGCGCGGTACGGTAGGAAACCAGCGGCATGCCGTTTAATTTGATCAGCGGCATCCAGACAAACGTCAGTGCGTGGGCAATGCCGAAAATCATGGCTTCGTCTAAATTGTGGCCATGGTATTTGAGCAGGGTGGACATCACACCGCTTTCGCAATGGGCGGTATGCTGGTGTGGAAATTCTTGTATGGTCATAAAGTTATTGGTTTTCGTGCAATGTTTTCAGACGGCCTGAAGCGGTCGGAATGGTTTGTTGTTTTGGAAATCAGCGCGCTTCTTTGGACGCTTCCTGCTCGGCTTTGTGGCGGCGCAGAAATTCGATGGCGGCGGCTTTTTCGGCTTCGTTGCCGTATTTGGCATCACGTTGGGCGCGGCGCAGTTCGGCGCGTTCTTTGGCTTCTTCGATTTGGCGCGCTTTGAAGTCTTCGCGGTTGTCGGAGGAGACGAGTTTGTCCTGTTGCGATTGCGCTTTTGCCATGGCTTTGGCAATCAAATCCATGGGGTTGAATGCGGCGCTTGGTGCGGCTGTTTGGGTTTGTGCCTGTGCGGCCTGTTTGGCTTTGACGGCGGCTTCGCGTTGCGCCAGCAGGGCTTTGCGTTCGGCATCGTCGCGCTGTTTGCGCGCGGTATGGCGTTCGAAACGGCTTTGTGCGTGTTCGGCGGCGGCAAAGCGCGGTTCGGCAGAGGTGCTGAAACGGCGTGCGGACGGCAGGAAGGGCTGCGATACGGGAACCATGTCGATGCAGTCGACGGGGCAGGGGGTAACGCACAAGCTGCAGCCGGTGCATTCGTCGCTGATGACGGTGTGCATCAGTTTGGACGCGCCCATAATGGCATCGACAGGGCAGGCGCGGATGCAGGCGGTACAACCGATGCAGACGGCCTCGTCAATCAGGGCTACGGCTTTGATTTGTGTTTTTGCCTGGGCGAGGTAGGGTTTGCCCAACAGGTCGGCAATATCTTTCATGACGGTTTCCCCACCCGGCGCGCACAGGTTTACCGGCGCTTCTCCTACCGACAGGGCGCGCGCATAGGGTAGGCAGCCTTCATAGCCGCACTCACGACATTGGGTTTGCGGCAACAGGCGGCTGATGCTTTGGATGGGAATGTTCATCATGGATAGTCAAAATCGAAAAGGCGCATTATATCAGATTGTTGCGTTTATTTTGGCGAAACCCGCTTTGCTTATTTTAGCGAAACTCGCTACGCTCGTTTTCAGACGGCCTGAGCCGGGTTTGCGTTATAATTTTGAAATGGATTTATTCGGGTAATTAGGAATGACGGCTACACTTTGTCCCTGTCAGTCGGGACGTGTTTATACGGAATGTTGCGCACCGTTTCATGCGTGTGAGGCGGCGGCCTCGAAGGCGGAAGAGTTGATGCGTTCGCGTTACAGTGCGTATGTTTTGCAGGAAATCGACTATATCGTGGACACGACTGTCCCTGCGCAGCAGAATTTGTTGGACAAGCAGGATTTGGCGTCGTGGAGTAAGCAGACGCAGTGGTCGGGATTGAAGGTTATCCGTCATGTGCCGTTTGGCAAACTGCATGCTTTGGTCGAGTTTGAGGCGTATTTTGAGGAGAATGGGCAAACTGAGTGCCATCATGAATTGTCGGCGTTCGTGAAAATAGACGGGCGTTGGTACTTTATTGATCCGACCGTTGCTTTGCCGACGATGAAACAGCCTTGTTTGTGCGGTTCGGGCAAAAAGTTTAAGGCGTGTTGCGGACAGTTTTTCAAATAGTAGTGTAAACAGGCCGTCTGAATGTTCAGACGGCCTGAGCTGTTTTTGCAGATAAAAAAAACCATTCATACTAAGGGAGAAGTATGAATGGCCAATACATTGCGGGAAAACGTCTTACTTGCTGCACCGCCCAAAAGGGATGAAAGAGCGGTGTTGTGTCAGCGATTAATATTCTACCGTTTTTAGTATTAAATGCTGTTAAGAAGTGAAATAATTTCAATAAGTTGCAAGATAATCGTGATTTTTTGAAGATAAACGGTATTTTTACTGATTTTCTCGAATCCATTTCACCCATTGCTGAAACAGCTCGGGTTGCAATGCGGCGATGACGGAACGCTTAAATACATGTTCGCCGCTCCAAAAATCGTCGCCTTCCAAAGTGGTCAGGCAGCCGCCGGCTTCTTCAAAAATCAATGCGCCGGCAGCGTAGTCCCACAGCTTTTGTCCGCCGTGGATGTAAATATCGTAGCGGCCGCTGGCAAGGTAGCACCAATCGAGCGTGCTGCTGCCCATGCTGCGGATTGTGCCGAATGGGGCAAGGGTATTCATGCGACTGGCGAGTTTGCCCGAACGCAGGTATTTGATTTCTACGCCGGCAATGGATTCGTTGAGTTTTTTGTTTTCGGAACGCAGCGGCAGCGGCGTGCCGTTGAGAAATGCGCCTTTGCCGCGTTCGGCGTAGAAACATTCGCCGCTGACCGGATTGTAAATCACGCCCAATTCGGCGTGGCCGTTTTTAACCAGTGCGACGGATACGGCAAAATGCGGCAAACCGTTGACGAAGTTGTTTGTGCCGTCGATAGGGTCGACAATCCATAGGCCATCTGAATGTTCGTTCCACAAACGGGTTTGTTCCTGAACGCTCATTTCCTCGCCCAACATCGGACAATCCTCCAATAAGGGAAGGGCGGCGGCAAAAGCGGTTTGTGCGGCCAAATCTGCTTCACTCAAAACCGATCCGTCTTCCTTGCGTCGTGACGGCGTGTTCAGAAAACGCGGCATGACTTCGGTTTGGGCGATGTGGCGGACGACTTTCTGTAAACGGTATAGCACGGCGTATCCTTGTTTTTTGCAGTTTTGCGTGACAGTAGATTAAAATTCGGGAAGTTCTCAAATTATAGTGGATGAAATCGAAATCAGGCAGGAGCATGTCGCCGTGTTTCAACTTCATTCATGAAATTTTAAATTTAAATTATATACATGAATAAAGCAGGAAACCATGCCCCGATTTTATGTTGATTTTGCCTTAAGCCCCGACAGCGTGGTCGAATTGCCCGATAATGTGGTGCGCCATCTGAATGTATTGCGCGTGAAAAATACGGAAGAAATCGTGTTGTTCAACGGCAATGGCAAGGCATATCCGGCTTTGCCAGAAGTTTTGGAAAAACGCCGAGCCAGCGTGCGGATTTTGCGGGAAGAGGCAACGGACAACGAATCGCCGCTGAACATTACGTTGGTACAGGCGGTATCTGCCGCCGAGCGCATGGATTTCACTTTGCAGAAAAGCGTGGAATTGGGCGTGGCAGAAATTTGCCCAGTTATCAGCGAACGCTGTGTCGTGCGCTTGAGCGGCGAACGCGCTGAAAAGCGGGTGGCGCGTTGGCAGGAAATCGTTGTTTCAGCGTGTGAACAAAGCGGCCGCAATATTGTGCCGAAGGTTTTGCCGCTGACGACTTATGCACAGGCATTGCAACAGTTGCCGCAGGAAACGACCAAACTGTTAATGAGCTTGAACCGCGCACAAAAACTGAGCGATGTTCGGCCTCAATCCGGCAAAGTCGTGTTTATGGTCGGCCCGGAAGGCGGCTGGACGGAGAAGGAAGAGCAACAGGCATTTGATGCCGGTTTTCAATCCGTTACGCTTGGCAAACGGGTGTTGCGCACCGAAACCGCTTCACTTGCGGCCATTGCCGCCATGCAGACGCTTTGGGGCGATTTTGCATAAAGTTCAGGCCGTCTGAAAACGAGCGTAGCGAGTTTCGCTAAAACGAGTGTAACGAGTTTCGCTCAAACAAGTTGTTGCTTCATGATATAAAAATGGGAGTTTAAAAAATGTCTTACACCTTTACACTGGCCGAGCACGAGCTGGAAGCGGAATTGAAAAAGTTAATCGTGCAAGAAGCCGATAAGGCCGACGATGTGGATATGGATGATTTCACCGACGATGCACTTTTGTTTGGCGATGACAGTCCGGTCGGTTTGGATTCGCTTGATGCGCTGCAAATCAGCGTTGCCTTGCAACAGTATTTCCAAGTGCGCCTACAGGGCGACCGGATGGTGCGCAAACATATGATGTGCGTACGCGATTTGGCGGCGTTTATCCGTGCGGAGCATGGCGCGTGAGTTGGGTTTGCGGTACGGCGGCCACTTCTGCCTTGAATCCGCAAACGGATTTCAGACGTCCTGATACGGTGTCTTATATGTTTTTAAATCAACCGCAGCAGGCTGCTTATTTTCGTGCATTCGCCGGCGACAGTTTGGGGCGGAAGGAATTTGCGAATATTGCCGAACAACATTTGCGCCGAGCCGCCGAAAATGCAGGCTGGCCGTCTGAAAGCTGGCATGATGCGCCGGTGTTTATCGGTTCCAGTTCCTATTCCATCTCCGAATATGAAAACCGCCATTTTGCGGGTAATAGGGCGGTAGAGGAACACAATCTGCTTTATCTTGCCGAAGATTTGCGCCGGCGCAGCGGCAATAGGCAGATTTTCAGTTTCGCTACTGCCTGCACTTCATCTGCCCATGCGCTGATTCAGGCGGATAATTGTTTGCGCGGCGGGGCGGAGCGCGCCTTTGTGCTTGGTATTGAAAACCTCAACCGGCTGACTTTGCTGCATTTTCACAGCTTGGGTTTGCTGGCCGAGCAGTATCGGCCTTTTGGCGGAAATGGTTTGATTTTAGGCGAAGGTGTTGCCGCGCTTGCTTTATCTTCCGCTGCTCCCGAATCTTCTTCAGGCCGTCTGAAACTTATCGGACACGCCGCCAATACAGGCAATGACCTGATTCAAAGCGATGGCCAAGCACAAGAGCAGGTGATGCGACGCGCTTTGGGTGTTGCAGGCATCGCTCCTGAAAGCATTGCGGTCGTTAAAACACACGGCATCGGCACGGCTGACAGCGATGCCGCCGAATTGGCCGCACTGGAAAATATATTCGGTACACTGCCCCCTTTGATGGCATTCAAGCCGCAAATCGGACACACGCTTGGCGCAACGGCAGCCCTTGAAACAGCCCTGCTTTTATCCGCTTTAAAACAAGGTGGAAGCAGCGATTATCAGGGGCGGGAAATTCGTTTTTCCGAATGCGCGGCTTCACAAAAAGGCGGTTTTTTTTGTTTGGCCAATCAATTTGGTTTTGGCGGCAGCAACACATCTTTGGTATGGCAATGGCAACCGTAAATTCTAATATCCGTATTACTGCCGCTGTGCGTTTTGATACTGACGCCGGCACCAGCGGCAAAATCCTCAAACAAACCTTAAAGCAGCAAAGCGGTATAGATACCCGCCGCCTCAGCCGTTTGAGTTTGATTGCCGCGCTTGGTGCAGGGCAACTGAAGGAACAAAGCGAAATCTGCTCTGATTGCGCTGTTTTTCTCGGTACGCCGTTTTCTTCGCCATCCGTGTTTGAAAAAATGGCAGACAATGTGCTGAACCATCACGCCGCGATGCCGTTTGACTTTATTGCCAACCTGCACAACTCCCCCGTTTTTCATGCCGCGCAAGCTTTAGGCACGCATGGTGCAACTTTGGTCGTTGTTGCCGACAATAATATGGATACTTGCTTTCATCCATTATTACTGGCGATGCAATCTGTGCAAAATGGCGGACAAGCTGCGGTTGGTTGGGCATATGAACATCAAGCAGTCCGTGCCGATACCCATGAAGGCAGTATTTGGATTTTGCTTGAAAACGGTGCAGAGCAGGGTGTTCCCGTTGTGTTGAATGATGAAGGTACTCAGACTGATAGGCCGTCTGAAAAGCCGCAATATTATTGGCAAAATATCGCCGATTGGCTAGAAGCAGTAATGGCGCACGAGGGTAGGGATGTGAAGAAATATACTTTGGCGTGATGGGGAAAATGATTTTAGAGAATGAGTTTGTTTGTTGAAGTAAATAGGTTATAAGCCATTAAAAAGGCCGTCTGAAAATATTTTCAGACGGCCTTTTGTATAAAAACCAATCAACGAGACATCTCACCTTGAATAGCGCGGATATTCGCTTGACGGGCGTTGATGGTACGGGTCAGTTGTTGGATTTTAATTTGATCGCCTTTTTGTTTGGCCGCATTCAGCTGTGTTTGAAGGCGGGTAATGGCGGCCTGTTCGTTGCGAATTTCCCCTTGTAATACCTGTTTACGTGTTTCTTTAGGTTTGGGTTGTGGTGCAGCAATGGTTGCAGGAATGGTACGAATCGGTGCTTTGCGGCGGATGTCTTGCTGGCTATTTTGCTTGGCCTGGCGTTTCTGTATGCTGTTGCGTAGGAGGATATTCAGACGCGGATTAGCAGCTGCGGCAGTATTGGTAACGCCACCGATCGGACCATTTAGCAGAATTTTGATGTCGTTATCGACATCTTTATCGCTGAAGAGTGCATCAGTGGTTGGTCCATATGCTTTGGGCAATGGGGTTTTGGTAGGCTTCGTTGGAGTTGCTGCCGCTGGTATGGGTTCGGTCGGCTTGACCGAGTCTGTCAGTGCGAAAATCTCGGTTGTAGATCCTGTTAATATATTGGTTTTGTCGGACGATGCAGAAGAGTTTTCAGCGTTAAGTGGTTTGGTTACTGTTTTTTTAATATTGGTTGTGCGGTTTATCGATGTTTTGGAAACAGTTTGTTCTGTGTGTGTAACTTCAGTTGTGGCCGGTTCTTCGGCTGTTGTACTTTTTGCTGTCTTGTTGTCCAATGGCTCCAAATCTAGAGAATGATTCAGGAATTGGGTGGTGGTAGCTTGGTCAGTGTGCACGTTCGGGGCGGCGAGAGTTTGGGTAGATATCTGCTCGGTATGAGGAGAGAAAAAGCTATCCGATCTATGACTTTCCTGAGGGGTAGTTTGTGCCTGAGCGATAGGTGCAGAGGGGTATATTTGAACAACAGGTGTGGTATTGAATATGGCGAAAGTATTAACGGGATATTGCTTGGTTTCAACAGGAGCTATTGCCGTTTGTGTTTCTATAACAGGAACATAGTGATCAGCCGTTGATCTAGTAGTTTTTTGGTTTGTTACTCCTGTTTTATCGAAAATGTTCTGTGTTCCAACCAATTTCGGATCTGTTTGTTGTTCTGTAAGAGTCGAATTCAAATTTAGCTGCTCAGCGTTTGTTTGAAATACATTTGTTTCTACTGGACTGTACGAATCGGTAACGCGGCAGGTATTGTTGATCTGGTGTGAGGTATAAACGGTAATGCCTTCAACATTGCAGACATACTCGGCAGCGTTGGCGGCGGCGGGGAGGGTCAGGCTGAGGGCAATGGCGGTTTTGCAGAAAAACTGTTTCATAAAGGCAATAGAATCAGGTTGTTTGTTCAAAGTGTAATTATACTATGTACACTGTCAGCATCCGCCAACTTATTTTTAGGCGGTGTAAAAACTGTGGCTGAAAGGTTGAAAATTGGAATAAAAGGTCTTAGGCCGTCTGAAACTTGTCATATAAAGTTTCAGACGACCTTTGCTGTCATGGTGGATTAAGCGTTCAACAGGCTTTCGTCCAATGTCAGCTCTTCGTTTTTATTGACGGCGACTTTGCGTGCCAAAACGTTTTGGGCGATTTCGTGTGCTTCGGCAAGCGAGTGCATCAGGTAAGTACCGCATTGGTATTCGTTCAGCTCGGGGATTTTGCTTTGGTCTTGAACGGTCAAAACATCCTGCATTGAAGCGAGCCATGCGTCGGCCACTTTTTGCTCGTCGGGCGTACCGATGAGGCTCATGTAGAAACCGGTACGGCAGCCCATCGGGGAAATGTCGATGATTTCGACGCCGTTGCCGTTTAAGTGGTCGCGCATAAAACCGGCGAACAGGTGCTCCAGCGTGTGAATGCCTTTTTCAGGCAGGATTTCTTTGTTGGGAATGCAGAAACGCAGGTCAAACACGGTAATGGTGTCGCCTTTGGGCGTGGTCATGGTTTTTGCCACGCGTACGGCAGGGGCGTGCATACGGGTGTGGTCGACTTTGAAACTGTCTAGTAGGGGCATTTGGGTGTCCTTTGAGGTAAATAGATTTTTAGCTAGGGATATTTGAAGACTGAATCACAATTCCGCAATCTCAACTGCTTCGCCCGAAGCCGCGCTCAGTGCTTCGTTCAAAACATCGTAGAAATCACGGCTGTCGCGTGTTGCCAGCCATTTGCCGTTTTGCTCGGCGAAATGGTAGCCGCCGCTTTTGGCTGCAATCCACAATTCTTGGTTGGGCGTGTGGCGGTTGACGATGATTTGCGTGCCGTCCGCCGCTTCGATGGTCAGGACGTTTCCGGCAAACTGGCAGTCGAAATCCCAGCCGTTTTCGTCGATTTGGTCTTCGATGTGTTCGAATAATTCTTCGCTCATGCGGATGAATT
This sequence comes from Neisseria sp. P0008.S004, assembly GCF_051962755.1. Classification (NCBI taxonomy): domain Bacteria; kingdom Pseudomonadati; phylum Pseudomonadota; class Betaproteobacteria; order Neisseriales; family Neisseriaceae; genus Neisseria; species Neisseria sp. P0008.S004. The sequence continues at coordinate 162,025 of NZ_JBQCUZ010000001.1, read as the reverse complement.
CGCTTTCGGTCATCATGGCTTTTTGTGTGGTTTTTGTTTAAGATACCGAATCTTGCCACATTCGTAATGATGAAGAAAGTTTTACTGATGAAATACGGCGTATTTTTTGCAGCGGCAACGGCTCTGCTGCTCTCTGCCTGCGGCTACAAAGGCGACCTCTACCTGCCCAAAGAAGGCGACAAGGCGCGCTTCGGCGTGATTCAAACCGGCTTGAAATTCGATACGGCCAAAGAACCAACCACTCAAACCAACGATTAAAAAAGATTTCAGAAACATGACCTTATTCTGCGAACAACTCCCTTATACACACCTTGCCGAAGAGTTTGGTACGCCGCTTTATGTGTACAGCAAATCTGCGCTGATCGAGGCATTTGAAAACTACCAAACCGCGTTTTCCGCTTTAAATCCGCTTGTCTGCTACGCAGTGAAAGCGAATGGTAACCTGAGCATCATCAAGCACTTTGCTTCGTTGGGGAGCGGTTTTGACATTGTGTCCGGCGGCGAGTTGGCGCGTGTTTTGGCGACCGGCGGCGATGCGGCGAAAACGATTTTTTCCGGTGTGGGCAAGAGTGAGGCAGAAATTGAATTTGCGTTGAATGCAGGCGTGAAATGCTTCAATATGGAAAGCATTCCCGAAATCGACCGTATTCAAAAGGTTGCCGCGCGTTTGGGTAAAGTCGCTCCGGTTTCCCTGCGTGTCAACCCTGATGTCGACGCTAAAACTCATCCTTATATCTCCACCGGCCTGAAAGCCAACAAATTCGGTATTGCCTATGCCGATGCGCTTGAGGCTTATCGTCATGCTTCCCGACAAAGCCATTTGAAAATTGTCGGTATCGACTGCCATATCGGCTCGCAACTGACCGACCTCAGCCCGCTTGTCGAAGCCTGCGAACGTATCTTGGCCTTGGTTGACCAACTGGTAGCTGAAGGCATTGTGTTAGAACACTTGGACTTGGGCGGTGGTGTCGGCATTGTTTATCAAGATGAAAATGTGCCTGATTTGGGCGCGTATGCCCAAGCCGTTCAAAAACTGATGGGTACACGCCGTCTGAAACTGGTTCTTGAGCCCGGCCGCAGCTTGGTCGGAAATGCAGGTGCGTTGTTGACGCGCGTCGAATTCGTCAAACATGGCGAAGAGAAAAACTTTGTGATGGTCGATGCGGCGATGAACGATTTGATGCGTCCGGCGCTTTATGATGCCTATCATCACATCGAAGCGGTCGAAACCAAAGACATTGAGCCTCTGACGGCCAATATCGTCGGCCCGATTTGCGAAACCGGCGACTTTCTTGGCAAAGACCGCACCATCGCCTGTGAAGAAGGGGATTTGCTGCTTATCCGCAGCGCCGGTGCGTATGGCTCAAGCATGGCGAGCAACTACAACACGCGCAATCGTGCGGCGGAAGTATTGGTTGACGGCAACGAATGCAAACTTATCCGCCAACGTGAAACCGTCGAGCAGCAAATGGCCAACGAATTGGCTTGTTTGTAAGGTTTGATTGTTTAAAAGGCCGTCTGAAAGTTTGATTGACTTTCAGACGGCCTTTGTTATGAAAGAAAAGGGCATGTATCAAACACGCCCTTTTTCAGTTTATCAATAATGCGGCGGAATCTCATCGCGCAGGCTGTACGGTTCGCGTTCGCCGTTTGCGCCTTTGTCCTGCATCCGTTGATACAGAAGCCGCAACTGGCCTTGCTGCAAATCTAAAGCCTGCTGCATCTTGGCGATGGTGTTGTTCAGGCTGCCGATTAAATCTTCCTGCAAGGCCGTCTGAATTTCCAGCTCGGTGATGCGGTGTTCCAATTCCTGAATATCGCTCATATTACAGCACCATCGCGGCAATCCAGCCGGCAGCCATCAGCGGGATATTGTAGTGGATAAAGGTCGGGATAACCGAATCGCGGATGTGGTCGTGTTGACCGTCGGCGTTCAGACCCATGGTCGGGCCGAGTGTCGAGTCGGAAGCGGGGGAACCCGCATCGCCCAGCGCGCCTGCTGTGCCGACAATGGCCACGGTAGCCATTGGGGAGAAGCCCAAGCTGATGCACAAAGGCACATAAATCGCAGTAATAATCGGCAAGGTGGAGAAAGACGAGCCGATGCCCATGGTTACCAGCAGGCCGACAAACAGCATGGTAAAGGCGGCCATGCCTTTATTGCTTCCGAACAAAGCCATGCTGTGTTCGACCAAAGGCTGAATCTCGCCGGTCGCGTTCATGACGGCGGCGAAACCTTGCGCCGCAATCATAATAAAGCCGACCATCGCCATCATTTTGATGCCTTCGCCGAACACATCGCTGGCAGCGGAGCGGTTCATCACGCCCAACATCATAAACACGGCAAAGCCCAACATCGCGCCCAATACCAGCGAACTATCATACAAAAGCTGAATGGCAAAACACACGGCAATCGCTACGGCAGCTACCAAGCTGCGATAGGTTGAAGGCTCTTGTTGTTGCACTGCCGCACGGTTGTCTTCCGTGTCAGTGGTATTGTTTTGATAAATGCGTGGTTTGCGGTAGTGCAAAAAGGCCAGCAGCAAGCCGGACACCATGCCCAAAGCCGGAATTGCCATTGCGTGCATCACATTGATGCCGCTGGTGTCCATGCCTGCCGAGCGGATATTGCCCAACATGATGTCGTTCAAGAAGATGGCGCCGAAACCGTAAGGCAGGAACATATAAGTCGTTACCAAGCCAAACGTAATCACGCAGGCCACCAAGCGGCGGTCGAGTTTCAAACGGTTGAACACCAACAGCAGCGGCGGAATAATCATCGGGATAAACGCAATATGAATCGGCACAACGTTTTGGCTCATCACGCCCATGCACAAAATAATCGCCAGCAGCAGCCATTTGACCGCGCCTTCGCCTTTCGCATTGCCTTCGCCGCCGTTGAGCTTGCGGATAATCACGCCGGCGAGCTGTTGCGGCAGACCGGAATGCGTGATGGCCATGGCAAACGCGCCGAGCATGGCATAAGACAGCGCGATTTGCGCCCCGCCTTTCAGACCTTCGTTAAAAACAGGAATAATCCCTTGCTGCACCACATCGCCGGCCGCGTTGGTTACATTCTCCAAAGGCATACCGGCCACCAAGCCGCCGACAAACGCGCCGACAGCCAAGCTGAGTACCACATGCACGCGCGATAAAGACAGCACAAGCATGATGATGACCGCAATTACAACCGCATTCATATCGTTCTCCGTTGTTCAGACGGCCTGTTATGTAAAAACAGGCAATCATCTGTTTACATATTACAAATAAACATCATAACCCAAGCATGAAGCCTTTGCAAAAAACGGCAGGCCGTCTGAAAAACAGACCATCGGTTTCAGACGGCCTGCCGTGAACCCTTATTCAGAGTTTTAATAGGGCGTACGGTTCTGGCGATAAAAATATCTAAAAAACACGTGCTTCCTATTCTTTGCATATGGTACCAATGTTAAAATCGACACAATGTCTCGGTTTCAGGTTTGTCACTGAAATTAAAGCATTTATTGCTAAAACCCAATTCAATCATACAAACAAAGGAAAGAAACTATGGATATTCTGACGCGGCTGCACAATCTGCCGCCTTCCCACTTTCATTACAAACTTCTGGTCTTGGTCGGAATAGGCTGGCTGTTTGATGCCATGGATACCGGTTTGGTATCGTTTGTATTGCCGGCTTTGGGCAAAGATTGGGCGCTGGCTCCGGCGCAGTTGGGCTGGATTGTCAGCATTGCCTTTGTCGGCATGGCTCTGGGCGCGGTATTCAGCGGCTGGCTGGCGGACAGGTTCGGACGGAAAACCGTTTTTGCCGGCACGATGGTGGTGTACAGCATTGCCACAGGTTTGTGTGCGTTTGCACCTGATTTGACGGTTTTGCTGGTGTGCCGCTTTTTTGTCGGCGTCGGTTTGGGCGGCCAACTGCCCGTTGCCGTGTCGCTGGTCAGCGAATATGCGCCGCCGAAAGTACGCGGCCGTTTTATTGTGTTGCTGGAAAGCTTTTGGGGCTTGGGCTGGCTCTCGGCCGCGCTGGTATCTTATTTCTTTATTCCGCAAACCGGCTGGCACAGCGCGTTTTTATTCGGCGCCTTGCCCCTGTTTTATGTGCCGTTGGTGTTGAAATTCGTTCCCGAATCCGTGCCTTACCTGCTTTCCCGCGGCAAAACCAACGAAGCGCACCGTTTGGTATCCGCGCTGGAAATTCAATCGGGCATAGCGCCGCCGACAGAAGCCGTTGCTGCACCGGCTGCCCCGCGCGAACGCATCCGCTTCTTCCAACTTTGGCAACATCCGTTTGCACGGCGTACGCTGATGATGTGGCTGGTTTGGTTCGGCATTGTGTTTTCGTATTACGGCATTTTTACTTGGTTGCCCAAACTGCTGGTCGAGCAGGGCAATACCGTGGTCAAAACCTTTGAATATGTGCTGGTAATGATTGTTGCGCAACTGCCCGGCTATATTGCCGCCGCGGCTTTGGTGGAAAGAATCGGCCGCAAAGCAACGCTGGCAGGCTTTTTGGCCGCGTGCGCCGTGTGCGCATGGTTTTTCGGGCAAAGCACCACTGCTGCCGAAGTCATGATTTGGGGCAGCCTGATGTCCTTCTTCAACTTGGGCGCATGGGGCGTTTTGTACACCTACACCCCTGAGCTCTACCCCTTGCGCTTCCGTGCTTTCGCATCCGGCTGGGCAGGCGCCATCGGCCGCATCGGCGGCATACTCGCGCCCATAGTGGTGGCGGCGATGGTGGGCAACAGCGGCGGCTTCGGCAATATCTTTATGATGTTCGCGCTGGTTATGCTGCTGATTGTGGCGGTAATCTTGGTATTGGGTGAAGAAACCAAAGGCCGTACGCTGGAAGACATCAGCCAATAAAAGATAGACATGAAAAAGGCCGTCTGAAAAATATTTTCAGACGGCCTTTTTCATTTACGTTTGTAATTTTAATACATCGATTTTCTGTTTTTATCTTAATTATCGAGGAAAGCGACGAAGAATAACCGTCTTTGTTTTTGCGTAGATAAAAATATTATACTTCAAAGAATTAAAATGAATAAACGATAAAATGGCCGTCTGAAAAGTTCAATCATGGTTTGTGATGTAGGTCAAAGCAAAATGTAACTAAATTACCTATAGTTATCGTAGTGAAAATTTATTGACCTTATTGCCACCTTTTATTAAGGAGATACACCATGAACGCATCAGCCGACAACGTCGTCAGCCCAGCCGTAGCCGAGGTAAACAGCCTGGTTGACAAGGGTTTACGGGCATTGGACGAGTTTCTTAAGCTCGATCAGGAGCAGATTGACTTTATTGTGGCCAAAGCCTCTATCGCCGCGCTGGACAAACATGGTGTGCTCGCCATGCACGCGGTGGAAGAAACGGGACGCGGCGTGTTTGAAGATAAGGCGACGAAAAACCTGTTTGCCTGCGAAAACGTCGTGCGCCGCCTGCGCGATTTGAAAACCGTAGGCGTCATCAGCGAAAACGATGTAACCGGTATTACTGAAATTGCCGATCCGGTCGGCGTGGTTTGCGGTATCGTGCCGACCACCAATCCGACCTCCACCACCATTTTCAAATCCTTGATTGCGCTGAAAACCCGCAATCCGATTATTTTCTCGTTCCATCCGTCCGCCCAGCAGTGTTCCGCCCATGCAGCGCGTATCGTGCGCGATGCGGCGATTGCGGCCGGTGCGCCGGAAAACTGTATCCAGTGGATTGAAAAGCCGTCTATGGAAGGCACTTCCGCGCTGATGAAGCATCCGGGCGTGGCAACGATTTTGGCGACAGGCGGCAATGCGATGGTGGAAGCCGCGTATTCTTGCGGCAAACCTGCGCTCGGCGTCGGGGCGGGCAACGTACCTGCTTATGTTGAAAAAACGGCGGACATCAAACAGGTAGCACACGATATTGTGATGTCGAAATCTTTCGACAACGGCATGGTGTGCGCCAGCGAGCAAGCGGTGATTGCCGATAAAGAGATTTACAAAGAGTTGGCCGAAGAATTCAAATCCTACGGCGTGTACTTTGCCAACAAAAAAGAAAAAGCCATGCTTGAAGAGTTTATCTTCGGCGTAACGGCGAATTGCGTCAGCTGCGGCGGTGCGAAACTCAATTCTGCGGTAGTGGGCAAACCGGCAACATGGATTGCTGAGCAGGCCGGGTTTAAAGTACCTGAAAAAACCAACATCATCATCGCCGAATGCCGAGAAGTCGGCCCGAACGAGCCGCTGACCCGCGAAAAACTTTCGCCTGTTTTGGCCATGATTAAGGCGGATTCGACCGAACAAGGTTTGAAGTTCGCCGAAGAAATGGTTGCCTTTGACGGCTTGGGACACTCCGCCGCCATCCATACCGCTAACGAAGAATTGGTCAAAACGTTCGGCTCCCGCGTCAAAGCCCTACGCGTGATTTGGAATTCGCCTTCCACCTTCGGCGGCATCGGCGACGTGTACAACGCCTTCCTGCCTTCTCTGACCCTCGGTTGCGGCTCTTACGGTAAAAACGCCGTCGGCGGCAACGTCAGCGCAGTCAATCTGTTAAACATCAAAAAAGTAGGCCGTCGGAGAAACAACATGCAATGGTTCAAAGTGCCCGCCAAAATCTATTTTGAACGAGATTCCATCCAATATCTGCAAGACATGAAAGACTGCGAAAAAGTCATGATTGTGACCGACCGTTCGATGGTTGATCTGGGCTTTGTCGATAAAATCACCCACCAACTGCATCAACGCAAAAACAAAGTGACCATCCAGCTGTTTACCGATGTTGAAGCCGATCCGAGCGTCCAAACCGTCTATAAAGGCACGGATTTGATGCGCAGCTTCCAGCCCGACACCATTATCGCGCTGGGCGGCGGCTCGCCGATGGACGCGGCTAAAGCCATGTGGCTCTTCTACGAGCAGCCGCAAGTCGATTTTGAAGACTTGGTGCAAAAATTCATGGACATCCGAAAACGCGCGTTCCGCTTCCCTGAATTGGGCCGCAAAGCCAAATTTATCGGCATCCCTACCACATCGGGCACAGGCTCCGAAGTGACACCGTTTACCGTCATCAGCGATGGCGACAAAAAATATCCGATTGCCGACTACTCGCTGACACCGACCATTTCGATTGTCGATCCTGCGTTTACCATGACCGTTCCGGCAGGCGTAACCGCCGACACCGGTTTGGACGTACTGACTCACGCCGTAGAAGCATACGTTTCCGTACTGGCGAACGATTTTACAGACGGCCTCGCCCTGCAAGCCATCAAGCTCGTGTTCCAATACCTCGAACGCTCCTACAAACACGGTGCGGCTGATCCCGAAGCGCGCGAGCATATGCACAATGCCTCCACCATCGCAGGCATGGCGTTTGCCAATGCGTTCTTGGGTATCAACCACTCGATGGCACACAAAATCGGCGGCAAATATCACGTTCCGCACGGTCGTGCCAACGCCATCCTGCTGCCGCACGTCATCCGCTACAACGGTACGCGTCCGCAGAAAACCGCCACTTGGCCGAAGTACAACTACTACAAAGCCGACCTGAAATATCAAGAAATCGCCCGTACTTTAGGCTTGCCATGCAGCACACCGGTAGAAGGTGTCGAATCCTTCGCCCGCGCCTGCCACGAACTGGCGGTCAACGTCGGCATCAAAATGTCGTTGAAAGAGCAGGGCATCGATGAGAAAACCTTCCTCGACGGCAGAAAAGAGCTGGCCATGATGTCTTTTGAAGACCAATGCACCCCGGCCAACCCACGCCTCGCCATGGTGGCCGATATGGAAGAAATCCTGACCAAAGCCTACTACGGCGAATAAAATCGGGCAGTTAAAAAGGCCGTCTGAAACCTGAATATAGGGTTTCAGACGGCCTTTTGTATTAGAACTAAAGTTGATACTTATTGTATGTGGAATTTAATTTGCAAACATTAAGAATAGTCATCATGAAATCAGAAATTTTAAAACAATTTGGCAAACATGTTCGTTATTTAAGACAACTCCAGGATTTAAGTCAGGAAGCATTGGCTGAAAAAGTGAATATGTACCGGACTTATATCGGAATGATAGAACGTGGAGAGCGTAACCCCGCCCTATTAAATCTTATTCGTTTGGCTAGCGCATTAGATATTTCTTTGCCTGAACTTTTAAGGGCTATGTTAATGACGGGAACTGTGATAATGAATCTAACTGATTCGTATGGTTTTTTGGGTCTTCGGAATATATAGTGGAATTACTTTCTTAATAGTTTAAAAACAACTGGTGTTTAAATCGGATTTTCTGGTGGGATGTTAGGATAATCAATAGTATTATATAAAAGTATCAATCACATACGAGTGATACTTTGGGAAAAAAATAAAATAGTCCAATTTACTTGACCGTGTACTATGGTACATGGTTTATAATATTCAGGGGGTGAAATAAGATGATTTATCGCATTAGTGAGTTTGCAGATAAATGTGGAGTTAATAAAGAAACGATCAGATATTACGAGCGAAAAAATTTATTACAAGAACCTCACCGAACGGAAGCTGGTTATCGGATATATTCATATGATGACGTTAAGCGTGTTGGGTTTATTAAACGAATACAGGAACTTGGTTTCTCTTTAAGCGAGATTTATAAATTACTTGGTGTTGTAGATAAAGATGAAGTTCGTTGTCAAGATATGTTCGAATTTGTTTCTAAAAAACAAAAGGAAGTGCAAAAACAAATAGAGGATTTAAAACGAATTGAAACTATGTTAGACGACTTAAAACAACGATGTCCAGATGAAAAGCAATTACATTCGTGTCCAATAATAGAAACATTAACATGAGAGATTAATTAACGAAAGGAGCTTTTTTATGAATAAATTTAAGGTAAACATTTCAGGAATGACATGTACGGGTTGTGAAAAACACGTAGAATCAGCACTTGAAAAGATAGGTGCTAAAAATATTGAGTCTAGTTATCGTCGTGGTGAAGCAGTATTTGAACTGCCCGATGATATTGAGGTTGAAAGTGCAATAAAGGCGATTGATGAAGCAAATTACCAAGCCGGAGAAATTGAAGAAGTATCATCACTAGAAAACGTGGCGTTAATTAATGAAGACAATTATGACCTTCTTATTATTGGTTCTGGTGCTGCTGCCTTTTCTTCGGCAATTAAAGCTATAGAATACGGTGCAAAAGTTGGAATGATTGAGCGTGGAACGGTTGGGGGAACCTGTGTGAATATTGGCTGTGTTCCGTCAAAAACTCTTCTTAGGGCAGGGGAAATCAATCATTTATCAAAAGACAATCCGTTTATAGGTTTACAAACATCCGCTGGAGAAGTGGATTTAGCTAGTTTAATCACGCAAAAGGATAAATTGGTGAGCGAACTTCGGAATCAAAAATATATGGATTTAATTGATGAATATAATTTTGATTTAATTAAAGGTGAAGCAAAATTCGTTGATGCTAGTACGGTTGAGGTCAATGGGGCAAAGTTATCTGCAAAACGCTTTTTAATTGCAACAGGTGCATCGCCTTCGTTGCCCCAAATTTCAGGACTTGAAAAAATGGACTATTTAACTAGTACAACACTTCTTGAGTTAAAGAAAATACCAAAACGATTAACTGTAATTGGTTCAGGATACATTGGAATGGAGCTTGGACAACTATTTCATCATTTAGGTTCAGAAATAACGCTTATGCAAAGAAGTGAGCGACTTTTAAAGGAGTATGATCCTGAGATTTCAGAGTCAGTTGAAAAAGCGTTAATTGAACAGGGTATAAACCTTGTCAAAGGGGCAACTTTTGAGCGTGTTGAACAAAGTGGAGAGATAAAAAGGGTTTACGTAACAGTAAATGGCAGTAGAGAAGTCATTGAATCAGATCAGTTACTTGTTGCCACTGGAAGAAAACCAAATACGGATTCTTTAAATTTAAGTGCAGCAGGTGTTGAAACTGGAAAAAATAATGAAATCCTGATCAATGATTTTGGTCAAACAAGTAATGAAAAGATTTATGCAGCAGGAGATGTGACTTTAGGACCACAATTTGTATATGTAGCAGCCTATGAAGGTGGAATTATTACTGATAATGCTATTGGTGGATTAAACAAAAAAATAGATTTATCGGTAGTTCCTGCTGTTACGTTTACGAATCCGACGGTTGCAACGGTTGGTTTAACAGAAGAACAAGCAAAAGAGAAAGGGTATGATGTGAAGACATCTGTATTACCTTTAGATGCTGTTCCAAGAGCAATTGTAAACCGTGAAACAACCGGTGTATTTAAACTAGTAGCAGATGCAGAAACACTAAAAGTATTAGGGGTTCATATTGTATCTGAAAATGCAGGAGATGTCATCTATGCAGCATCATTAGCTGTTAAATTTGGCTTAACGATAGAAGATTTAACAGAAACCCTAGCACCATATTTAACAATGGCTGAAGGGCTAAAATTAGTTGCACTTACGTTCGATAAAGATATTTCGAAATTATCTTGTTGTGCAGGCTAAGGGAACTTTTTTAGGATTTTGAGATTTAAGTTATTTGAGGTCTGTAATGTAGACAGCTCAATCTACCTTAAAAAGGTCGTCTGAAAACCCTGTTTCCAAGTTTTCAGACGACCTTTCCTAATTACAGCAATTAATGTCGAATCAGCTTTACACCACGATGTTCACCAGTCTGCCCGGAACGACGATGATTTTCTTCGCAGGCTTGCCTTCCATGAATTTCACTGCGCCTTCGTTGGCAAGGGCGGCGGCTTCGAGGTCGGCTTTGGATGCGTCGGCGGCGACGGTGATTTTGCCGCGCAGTTTACCGTTGACTTGAACCATCACTTCGATTTCGGATTTGACCAAAGCGGCTTCATCGACTGTCGGCCAGCCTGCTTCCCACAGTTTCGCGCTGTTCAATTCGCTCCACAGGGTTTCGCAGATGTGTGGCACAATCGGCCACAGCAAGCGTACGGCGGCTTCCAATACTTCTTGAGCGACGGCGCGGCCTTGTTCGCTGCCGGTGTCGGTTTTATCGTATTGGTTGAGCAGTTCCATTACGGCGGCGATGGCGGTGTTGAACTGCTGACGGCGGCCGTAGTCGTCGCTGACTTTGGTGATAGTGGAATGCAGTTTGTGGCGCAGGTCTTTGAGTTCTTTAGACAAACCATCTTGGTTGCCTGCGAACGCTTTGACTGTTTCGCCTTGCTTCAAGTATTCGTAAACGGTACGCCACAGACGGCGCAGGAAGCGGTGTGCGCCTTCGACGCCGCTGTCGCTCCATTCGAGGGACTGTTCGGGCGGTGCGGCGAACATCATGAACAGGCGGGCGGTGTCTGCGCCGTAGGCGTTAATCAGTTCTTGCGGATCGACGCCGTTGTTTTTGGACTTGGACATTTTTTCCGTGCCGCTGATGACGACTGGCAGTCCGTCTGCTTTCAGAACGGCGGAAACAGGGCGGCCTTTGTCGTCAAAAGTCAGCTCGACATCGGCAGGGTTGATCCAGTCTTTGCCGCCTTTGTCGTTTTCGCGGTAGTAGGTTTCGCAAACGACCATGCCTTGCGTCAGCAGGCGTTCAAACGGTTCGTCAACATTGACCAAGCCTTCGTCGCGCATCAGTTTGGTGAAGAAACGCGCGTATAAGAGGTGCAGAATCGCGTGTTCGATGCCGCCGATGTATTGGTCGACCGCGCCCCAGTATTTTGCGGCTTTAGTCGATACCATGCCTTCTGCGAACTTGGGCGACATATAGCGGAAGAAATACCAGCTTGACTCCATGAAGGTGTCCATGGTGTCGGTTTCGCGTTTCGCCACGCCGCCGCAGCATGGGCAGGTGGTTTCGTAAAACTCGGGCATTTTTGCCAGCGGCGAACCCATGCCGTCGGGTACGACGTTTTCAGGCAGGACGACCGGCAGTTGGTCGGCTGGGACGGGTACGTCGCCGCATTTTTCGCAATGGATGATAGGAATCGGGCAGCCCCAGTAGCGTTGGCGCGAAATGCCCCAGTCGCGCAGGCGGTATTGGGTTTTCGGTTCACCTGCGTCTTGACTTTGCAGCTTGGCGGAGATGGCGTCGAAGGCCGTCTGAAAATTCATGCCGTCCAAGTCGTCGCTGTTGACCAAGACGCCGTTTTCTTTGTCGCCGTACCATTCTTGCCATTGGTTTGCGTCGAATGCGTTGTCGCCAACGGCAATGACTTGTTTTTTCGGAAGATTGTATTTGGTGGCGAACTCGAAATCGCGTTCGTCGTGCGCCGGAACAGCCATCACTGCGCCGTCGCCGTAGCCCCACAATACATAGTTGGCAATCCACACTTCCAGCTTGTCGCCGTTGAGCGGGTTGACGACGTAGCGGCCGGTCGGCACGCCTTTTTTCTCCATCGTCGCCATATCGGCTTCGGCAACCGAGCCGGCTTTGCATTCGGCGATAAATTCTTGCAATTCAGGTTTGTCGGCTGCGGCGGCGGTTGCCAGCGGATGCTCGGCGGCAACGGCAACATAAGTCGCGCCCATCAGCGTGTCAGGACGGGTAGTATAAACTTGCAGGAATTTCGCGTAATCGCCTTCCAAGCCTTGTTTGCTGTCGTCTGAAACGGCGAAGCGCACGGTCATGCCGCGAGATTTGCCGATCCAGTTGCGCTGCATGGTTTTGACTTGTTCAGGCCAGTGTTCCAGCTTGTCCAAATCATTGAGCAGCTCTTCGGCGTAATCCGTGATTTTGAAGTAATACATTGGGATTTCGCGTTTTTCGATCAACGCGCCGGAGCGCCAACCGCGTCCGTCGATGACTTGCTCGTTGGCAAGGACGGTTTGGTCGACCGGATCCCAGTTCACCGTGCCGTTTTTGCGATAGACGATGCCTTTTTCAAACAGCTTGGTAAACAGCCATTGTTCCCAGCGGTAGTATTCGGGTTTGCAGGTGGCGACTTCGCGTTCCCAGTCAATCGCAAAACCCAGGCTTTTAAGCTGGGTTTTCATGTATTCGATGTTGTCGTAAGTCCATGCGGCAGGGGCGACGTTGTTTTTCATCGCCGCATTTTCCGCAGGCATACCGAACGCGTCCCAACCCATAGGCTGCATGACGTTGAAGCCGTTTAAGAGTTTGAAGCGGCTCAATACGTCGCCGATGGTGTAGTTGCGCACATGCCCCATGTGCAGCTTGCCGCTGGGATAGGGGAACATGGAAAGGCAGTAGTATTTGGGTTTGGAAGCGTCTTCGGAGACGTTGAAAATACGGGCGTCATCCCATTTTTTCTGCGCCGCAGGCTCGATGGCGGCGGGTTGATATTGTTCTTGCATGATGTTTTGCTTTATACAAAAGGCGTTGGAAAATAAAATCAAACGCAGATTATAGCGGATTCAGAAGCGGATTGCTTGTGTCGTAACATCATGTCAAACCGCTTTGGCATTGTTGTTTCCCGTTTGTTTTGACGTGGAAGAACGCAAACAATCAAAAGGCCGTCTGAAAACAGGGTTTCAGACGGCCTGAGTATGAAACGGTTAACGGTAAGTCTGGCAGCGGTCATCATCAGCATCAGGCATAAAAAGGAAGCAATTTTTTGTATCATGGAAGAAAACCTTTCTAATACAAAACAGCGATATAGAGTCAAATCTTCTTTCACTTTAAGGCCATCATCATGCTTTGACAAAGCGAGGAAGGCCGTCTGAAACAAAATTTTCAGACGGCCTTAAAAATATCGACTTGAGTTTTTTACCTTCCGCCCACATATCCGACCCAGTTCAAACTTATTCAAAACACTATCAAAATTATGAGTACCCAAGATTATTACGAAACCCTTGGTGTTGCCCGCAGCGCTAGCGACGATGAAATCAAAAAAGCCTACCGCAAGCTGGCAATGAAATACCATCCCGACCGCAATCCTGACAACAAAGAAGCGGAAGAAAAATTTAAAGAAGTCCAAAAAGCGTACGACACCTTGTCTGACAAGGAAAAACGTACCATGTACGACCAATACGGCCATGCCGCGTTTGAACAGGGCGCAGGTGCGGGCGGATTCGGTGGCTTTGGCGGTTTCGGCGGCCAAGGCGGATTTGGTGGTGCGCAAGGCTTCGATTTTTCCGATATTTTCAGCCAAATGTTCGGCGGTGGCGGCAGCGCAGGCGGCCGTCAGCCGGATTACAGCGGCGCGGACTTGCAGGTCGGCATAGAGATTTCGCTTGAAGAAGCCGCCAAAGGCGTGAAAAAACGCATCAACATTCCGACTTACGAAGAATGTGATGTCTGCCACGGTTCAGGTGCCAAACCGGGCACATCCGCATCGACTTGTTCGACCTGTCACGGCTCAGGTACGGTACACGTCCGCCAAGCCATTTTCCAAATGCAGCAGACTTGTCCGACTTGTCACGGTACAGGCAAAGAAATCAAAGACCCTTGCGTCAAATGCCGTGGCGAAGGCCGCACCAAAACCAGTAAAACAGTTGAAGTCAACATTCCGGCAGGTATCGACGACGGTCAACGCATCCGCTTGAGCGGCGAGGGCGAGCCGGGTCAACACGGCGCACCGGCAGGCGATTTGTACGTCAATGTCCGCGTAAGACAGCACAAAATCTTCGAGCGCAACGGCTTGGACCTGCATTGCGAACTGCCGATCAGCTTTGCCATTGCCGCATTGGGTGGCGAAGTCGAAGTGCCGACTCTGGACGGCAAAGTCAAACTGCACATTCCGAAAGAAACGCAAACCGGCCGCCGCATGCGCGTGAAAGGCAAAGGCATCAAGTCTCTGCGTTCCGGCTCGACCGGCGATTTGTACTGCCACATTTTGGTTGAAACACCGGTCAACCTGACCGATCGTCAGAAAGAGTTGCTGGAAGAATTTGAAAAAATCTCCTCCGGCCTCGACCTCAGCCAAACCCCGCGCAAAAAATCGTTTTGGGAAAAAGTAGGCGATTTGTTCTCCGATAATTAATCATTGTGAAAAAGGCCGTTTGAAACCTGCTTTATAGGGTTTCAGACGGCCTTTTGTTTTTCTTTCTGTTGCTTCAAGCCATGGATTGCCTTACAATTCGGGCTTCACTCTTACGGGAGTAGCCATTCGGCGCAATGCCGAAACCGTTGTCAACATAATCGGCTTGTGCGGCCGTGGCAGCGGTATCTTCTCTGCTTTATCGGAAGACAGGCAAGACGTAAGCGTTGTCCATACCCTTGCGGGCGGTATGCACAGCGCTTTTTGTTTGCCCGCTTTTCGGTTGAGTATCTTAAATCATGGAAGCTTTTTTCTCCTCGACGCTGGGCGTTGCCATTGCCGAAATCGGCGATAAGACGCAATTACTGGCGCTCTTTTTGGCAGCACGTTTTGCCCATAAAAACGCGATTGTTGCCGGTATCTTTATTGCAACCCTGTTGAACCATCTTGTTTCAGCCGCACTCGGTGTCTGGCTGGCATCCGCTATTTCGCCCGAAGTCATGAAATGGGTGGTCGGCGGCAGCTTTATTGCGGTCGGATTATGGCTGCTGTTGCCGGACAAAGACGAAGACCCTGACGGCAAGTGGCTGAAATACGGCGCATTTACGGCGACGGTCGTCCTGTTTTTCTTGGCGGAAATCGGCGATAAAACGCAAATTGCGACAGTTCTTTTGGCGGCAAAATACCAATCTATCCTGCTGGTCGTGGTCGGCAGTATTGCCGGTTTGATGATTGCTTCTGTGCCTGCCGTGTATTTGGGCGAAATGCTGATGCGCAAGATTCCGGCCAAAGCAGTGCGCATTGCCGCATGTATCTTGTTCTGCCTGCTGGGTATTTTGACCCTGCTTGGCGACGGTATCGTGTTGAAGGCCGTCTGAAATGTGGGACATTGTTTTTGAACACAAAGATTTTGTGGTCATTAATAAGCCTTGCGGCGTATCGGTGCACAGCGAATCGGAAGGGGATGTTTGCCTGACCGCTTCGCTGGCGCAGCAACTCGGCGTTGAACGCGTGTGGCTGGCTCACCGTTTGGATAAAGCCACCAGCGGCCTGTTGCTGTTTGCGCTCAACCGCGACAGCGCGGCGGCTTTGTCGGCACAGTTTGCCGAGAAAACCATGCGTAAAACTTATTTGGCACTCGGTACGCACAAGCCGGCGAAAAAGCAGGGCTGGGTGAAAGGCGGTATGGCGCGTTCGCGGCGCGGTACATGGAAGCTGACGCGTGATGAGGATAATTTTGCCGTTACCCGTTTCAGCAGCCAAAGCCTGAAGCCCGGTTTGCGGCTGTTTGTGTTGCAACCGTTTACCGGCAAAACCCATCAGCTGCGCGTGGCCATGAAAAGCATAGGCAGTCCGATTTTGGGCGATACGCTGTATGGCGGCGATGAGGCGGAACATCTGTTTTTGCACGCTTGGCGTTTGGTTTTCGACTATCGCGGCGAGCATTTCGATATTCGGGTTGCGCCTGATAAAACATGGCCGTCTGAAATCGATTTGTCGGCGTGTTTGAACTCGGATGAGTCCGAATAGAAGCAGTGAAATTTTTGTGTATATTAAAAAAGGCCGTCTGAAAATTGTTCAGACGGCCTTTTGATTGTTTCAAGTTTACATTTCCAATTCGCTCAAGCCCGGCAAGTCGGCAAAACAGCGGTCATGCGTGATTTGGCAGAAGTTGTCCAGATAGCCTTTGTTGGCGTCTTCCGTACGAATGGCGGCATAAAGTTTGCTTTGTAGGCCGTCTGAAGTGATTTTGCGGTGGACGACGTAGCCTTTTTCCAAATACGGCATGACCGTCCAATAGGGCAGGGCGGCGATGCCGCGTTTGCTGGCAACCAGCTGAATAATGGCGATGGTCAGCTCGCTGTGGCGGCGTGGCGGATTAATGCCTTTAGGCAGCAGCACTTTTTTGGGCAAATCCAGCATTTCGTCGGGGACGGGATAAGTGATCAGGGTTTCGTCGATAAAGTCTTCCGCTTCCCAAACGTCTTTGTCGGCAAGCGGGTGGTCTTCTGCGCAGATGCCGACCATTTCATAGGCAAACAGAGGGCGGTAGCTGATGCCGTTGAGCGGCTCGGCTTCGGAAACGATGGCAAGGTCGGCGCGGTGTTGCAACAGTAGCCCGACCGGATCGGCTTGGAAGCCTGAAACGATGTCCAATTCAACTTGCGGCCATAACGGGCGGAATTCGCCCATGGCAGGCATCAGCCAGTCAAAGCAGGTGTGGCATTCGACGGCAAGTCTGAGTTCGCCCGCTTCACCTTCGATAATCCGCACCAAATCACGTTCGGCGGCGGCAACCTGCGGCAATAGCTCGCGTGCCAGTTGCAACAGGCGCATACCGGCCGGAGTGAAGCGCAAAGGTGTGGATTTACGTTCAAACAACGGCGTT
Source organism: Neisseria sp. P0008.S004 (assembly GCF_051962755.1). Lineage (NCBI taxonomy): Bacteria > Pseudomonadati > Pseudomonadota > Betaproteobacteria > Neisseriales > Neisseriaceae > Neisseria > Neisseria sp. P0008.S004. Next base: position 144,768 of record NZ_JBQCUZ010000001.1, on the reverse strand, counting down.
TCGTAATAATTTTCCAAGGCGCGGATTTGGTGCGACAGGGCGGATTGGGTCAGGAAAACCCGTTTGGCGGCAAGGGAAACGCTGCCGGTTTCTTCTAAAGCCAGCAAGGTTTTGAGATGACGCAATTCGATAATAGAGTCCATGTGTTTTCAGACGGCCTGTGGGTAAGGTGGGGTATATTAAAATAATTCATGATGATGTGCAAATGATTAATGTTGGGAATGATTGCTGAAATCGGAATGTAAGAATTTGAGGCATAAACAGATTTTGCGGTTAGAATGCGAAGCTGTTTTTGAAGATAGATATAAGGAGCGGAATATGGCTTTACGCCGCGAAATTCTGGCTTGGTGCGATGAGACATTGCAGGTCGGGCTGTTTAAGGACTATGCGCCCAACGGTTTGCAGGTCGAAGGCAAAGAAGAAATTGCCAAAATCGCCACTTCGGTTACCGCCAGCAAAGCTGCAATCGATTTTGCCGTAGAGCAGGGGGCGGATATGCTTTTGGTCCACCACGGCATGTTTTGGAAAAGCGAGCCTGTCACGATTACCGGTTGGAAAAAAGCACGCATTGAAACCTTGCTGCAACACCAAATCAATATGGCGGGCTACCACCTGCCGCTGGACGCGCACCCGCAATTAGGCAATAACGCACAGTTGGCCGAGAAACTCGATTGGGTGCTCGAAAAACAATTCGGCGAGCAAAACCTGTTGAATACAGGCCGTCTGAAAACCACGCAAACGCTGGCGCAGTTGTCTGAACGCATTGAGGCGGTATTCGGCCGCAAGCCGACCGTTATCGGCGATCTTGAACGCGAAATCAAACGCATTGCCTGGTGTAGCGGCGGTGCGCAGGGATTTTTTCAGACGGCCGTAGACGAAGGTGTCGATGCGTATTTGACCGGTGAGATTTCGGAAGCGCAATATCATCTTGCCAATGAAACGGGTGTGGCATTTATCAGTGCCGGTCATCATGCGACAGAACGCTACGGCGTACGTGCCTTAGGCGATGCCGTGGCAGAAAAATTCGGTATCGAAGTAGTTCACTTTGATGAAAACAATCCTGCTTGAGTATTGAGAAATATCATAAAACTTTACCTTATTTTAAATAATGCTTTGAGTATTACAACAAACTAGGTAGAATTACGCTGTTTAATGGCTCGGTATTCCCAAAATTTTAGGACGACTGAATAATGGATAATCAAGAAATCAACAACGGTCGCCGCCGTTTCCTGACACTGGCTACATGCGGTGCAGGCGGTGTGGCGGCTCTAGGCGTAGCTACGCCTTTCGTGGCCAGCTTCTTCCCATCGGAGAAAGCTAAGGCTGCTGGTGCTGCTGTCGAAGTAGATGTCAGCAAAATCGAAGCAGGCCAAATGCTGACTGCCGAATGGCAGGGTAAACCGATTTGGCTGGTCAACCGCACAGATCAACAGCTCAAAGACTTGAAAAGTTTGGATGGCGCAGTTGTCGATCCTAATTCCGAAGTGGATCAGCAACCGGAATACGCTAAAAACGAGACCCGTTCGATCAAGCCGAACCTCCTCGTCGCTATCGGTATCTGTACCCACCTGGGTTGCTCTCCGACTTACCGTCCCGACATTGCTCCCGCCGACTTGGGCGCAGACTGGAAAGGCGGTTTCTTCTGCCCTTGCCACGGTTCGAAATTCGACATTGCAGGCCGAGTATACAAAGGTGTTCCTGCACCGACCAACTTGGTTGTACCGCCTTACAAATATCTGAGCGATACAACTGTTTTGGTGGGCGAAGACTAAAAATAAGGAACGATAATTATGGCAAACCAAACCAATAGCAAAGCAAAAGCATTGTTAGGCTGGATGGACGCTCGCTTCCCTCTGTCTAAAATGTGGAATGAGCATTTGGCTCAATACTATGCGCCGAAGAACTTCAACTTCTGGTATTACTTCGGCTCTTTGGCTCTACTCGTCCTTGTAATTCAAATCGTCAGCGGTATTTTCCTGACCATGAACTACAAACCGGACGGCAACCTTAACGCTTACCATCTGCCTGCTGCCTTTACCGCAGTAGAGTACATCATGCGCGACGTGTCCGGAGGTTGGATTATCCGCTACATGCACTCCACCGGCGCATCTTTCTTCTTCATCGTCGTTTATCTGCATATGTTCCGCGGTCTGATTTACGGTTCGTACAAAAAACCTCGTGAATTGGTGTGGATTTTCGGTTCCCTGATTTTCTTGGCATTGATGGCAGAAGCCTTTATGGGTTACCTGTTGCCTTGGGGTCAAATGTCCTTCTGGGGTGCGCAGGTAATTATTAACCTGTTCTCCGCCATCCCTGTTATCGGTCCTGATTTGTCCACTTGGATCCGCGGTGACTTCAACGTTTCCGACGTTACTTTGAACCGCTTCTTCGCCCTGCACGTTATCGCTGTGCCTTTGGTATTGCTCGGCTTGGTTGTGGCTCACATCATCGCCCTGCACGAAGTGGGTTCTAACAACCCTGATGGCGTTGAAATCAAGAAAAACAAAGACGAAAACGGTATTCCACGCGATGGTATCCCATTCCATCCTTACTACACCGTTAAAGACATCTTGGGTGTTGTTGTATTCTTGATTGTCTTCTGTTCTGTGTTGTTCTTTGCACCTGAAGGCGGCGGCTACTTCTTGGAAGCGCCAAACTTCGATGCAGCAAACGCGTTGAAAACACCGCCGCACATTGCGCCGGTATGGTATTTCACCCCGTTCTACGCTATTTTGCGTGCGATTCCTTCGATGGCAGGTACTCAGGTATGGGGTGTAATCGGCATGGGTGCAGCAGTTGTATTGATTGCCTTGTTGCCTTGGTTGGATAAGTCACCTGTAAAATCTGTTCGTTACCGCAGCAACTCGTTCAAAGTAATGTTGGCGTTGTTTGTTGTATCTTTTATCGGCTTGGGAATTTTGGGTGCATTGGTAGCAGATGATACACGTACAGCTTTTGCTCGTGCATTCAGTGCATTCTATTTCTTGTTCTTCATCGGTATGCCTTTGCATACAAATCCTAAATGGTTGGCTGAAAAAGCTGGTGGTATTAAATATTTAATCAGTCTGTTTGTTTATGCAGCTTTAATTATTTATAACCTGTATTTAGTTGCAGTCTTGCCAAATAACATCGTTAAGGCGTTCGTTCTGGCTTACACTGTTTTCTTTGCAGCTATTCCATTCCTGAATGCGTTTAATAGCGAAAAAGCTACGCCTGAACGCGTAACCATGAGCACTACTAAACAAAAAATTATGTTCTTTGTTTACGTCGGTATTACCGTTGTCGGTGCTTACTTGTTTGCAACCAATATCTGATGAGGGCAGCGAAAATGAAACAAACTCTGAAAAACTGGTTTGCTGCCTTATTGCTGGCAGTGCCTATGAGTGCAGCCGTCGCCAGCGGCGGCGGACACTACGAAAAAGTCGATATCGACCTGCGTGACCAAGTCAGTCTGCAGCACGGTGCGCAAATCTTTACAAACTACTGTTTGTCTTGCCACTCTGCAAGCGGTATGCGCTTCAACCGTCTGAAAGATATTGGTTTGACTGAAGATGAAATCAAGAAAAACCTGATGTTCACAACAGACAACGTTGGTGACGTCATGGTAGCGGCAATGGATCCGAAAGATGCCTCCAAATGGTTGGGTGCGCCTCCTCCGGATTTGACCCTGATTGCGCGTTCTAAAGGTGCAGACTACCTGTACGCCTATATGCGCGGCTTCTATAAAGACCCAACTCGTCCGACCGGTTGGAACAATACTGTTTTGGCCGGTGCGAGTATGCCTCACCCACTGTGGGAACAACAAGGTGTTCAGGCTGTTGAGTTGGATGCCAAAGGTCAGCCTGTTATGATTAAAGACGAGCATGGCAACCTGACTCCTAAGCTGTATTGGGAATCTACCGGTTTGCACAGCCGTCGCCTGCCTAACGGTAAAGTGATCCAAAAAGAGTACGATACTTATGTACGCGACTTGGTGAACTACTTGGTGTACATGGGCGAGCCTGCTCAGTTGCAACGCCACCGCATCGGCTACATGGTTTTGGCATTCCTGTTTGCGGTAATGCTGCCATTGGCTTACTTCCTGAAAAAAGAATTCTGGAAAGACGTTCACTAATTCTTTTGAATCAAAAAGGCAAACCTGTTTCAGGTTTGCCTTTTTTGTTTGTGAAATCAGTTTATGCGGAAATAATGTAAATTTTAAAATTACTTAATATAAACAATGTGATATGTGAAATTTCTGGATTAAGTGTTTGAAATTATGTATAATTCTGTCTGAATTTTTATAAGGCTTAAGGCCGTCTGAAAAGATTTATCAGGAGTAAAAGATTATGATGACATTGTATTCAGGTATTACTTGTCCATTCAGCCAACGTTGCCGTTTTGTGCTGTACGAAAAAGGCATGGATTTTGAAATCAAAGATGTGGACGTGTTCAATAAACCTGAAGACTTGGCTTTGATGAATCCGTATAACCAAGTACCGGTTCTGGTTGAGCGTGATTTGATTTTGCACGAATCAAACATCATCAACGAATACATTGATGAGCGTTTCCCTCATCCTCAGTTGATGCCGGGTGATCCTGTTATGCGCGGTCGCGGCCGTTTGGTGCTGTACCGCATGGAAAAAGAATTGTTCAGCTTGGTGCAAGTGTTGGAAAACCCTGAATCTACCAATAAAGAACAAGCTAAAGCGCGTGAAGCCATTGGCAATGGTTTGACACTGTTGGCACCGTCTTTTACTAAAAACAAATACATCTTGGGCGATGACTTCTCCATGATTGATGTTGCCTTATCTCCACTGTTGTGGCGTTTGGACTATTACGACATCAAACTGGGTAAATCTGCTGCGCCTTTGCTGAAATACGCCGAGCGTATTTTCCAACGCGAAGCCTTTATTGAAGCATTGACGCCGGCTGAAAAAGCCATGCGCCGCTAAAGGACGGATCTATGGCAACTTCAACCAAACCGTATTTGTTGCGTGCTTTGTATGAATGGTGTTTGGATAATAACCAAACACCGCACATCGTAGCTTGGGTAAATGAACATACCCGTGTGCCGATGCAGTATGTGCGCGACAATGAAATTGTTTTAAATATTGGTCCTACCGCCAGTCATAACTTGAATATCGACAACGAATGGGTCAATTTTTCTGCACGCTTTTCCGGCGTAGCGCACGAGATTTGGATTCCGGTCGGTCATATTGTCAGTATATTTGGCCGCGAAAGTGGAGAGGGTATGGGGTTTGAGGTAGAACCATATCAGCCTGCTTCTGTCGAAGCTGCAGCAGCGGAAGATAAAAAAGCTGAATCTACGGAAGAAAAACCGAAAAAAGTATTGAAGCTTGTGAAGTAATTAAAAGATAAAAGGGCGTCTGAAATGTTTCAGACGGCCTTTATTGATTGGGTATTGAAATGGCAAAATTAATGAGCAATTAATTATTAATTAAACCAAACAAAAAAGCTCTTGCGTTTAACAAGAGCTTTTTTGTTTAGTGGTGGAGGTAAGCGGGATCGAACCGCTGACCTCTTGCATGCCATGCAAGCGCTCTACCAACTGAGCTATACCCCCGAAATTTGGTGGCGAATCAGGGACTCGAACCCCGGACACAAGGATTATGATTCCTCTGCTCTAACCGACTGAGCTAATTCGCCGTTTCGTGAAGTCGCTATTATAGTTTTTTTTGAATATTTGGCAAGCGCTAATTTTGCTTTTTTTTATTTCTTATTGTTTTTAAAAAATAAAAAGTAAGTTGTCAGGCTATAGCTTATGGCAAATATCGCCGTGGCTAAAGCCTGTCCAATCAATATCGATGTCTTTGCCAAAAGCGATCACTTTAAAAAGTTCACCCATTTCGTGCTGATGTATCAGTTTCTGTACTGCTGCTGCGGCTTGGATATATTCAACCGAATCCGGGCTGCCGATTTGTGCCAGCAGATCGGTGATGCCGAGATTGAGCAAGAAATAAGATTGGGGCAGGTAGCCGATTAAGTCCAAACCTGATTCCGTGCCGGCGCGTGCGATATCGGTGAAGTTGACGTGCGCAGTCAAATCGGTCAGGCCGATATTGAAAAACGGATCATGGATGGTGTGGTGGCGATAGTGGCCGATAAATGTGCCTTCCTTGCGTTGCGGATGGTAATACTGAGCGGCATCGAAGCCGTAGTCGATAAATATCATGCCGCCGCGCTGCAATTTGGCGGCCAGGGTTTGGATAAAGGCATATTGTGCCGGATGCAGCTCGCTTGTGTATGAGGGAAGGGGAGGGAAGTATAAGGCGGCTGTTTGCGTAAGTTCGGCTTGGGTTAATAGTCTAATGACTTCGATTAGCTCGTCATTCTCTAGGCTAACGCCGATTTGTTGAAACCCTTCATCTTGATAAATCAAGCGTTCCACCGGCATGGCATCCAATACTTCGTTGCCGATGATGATGCCGTCAAAATGTTCGGGCAATGTGGTGAGGTGGATGACTTTGGCGGCTACTTCTGGGGAGGTATGTTCAATAATATATTGGCGTTGTCTCTCTGTAAGTTCTGCCGATAGCTCAATAATATAGTAATGATTCAGGTCGTCTGAAAGGTTTTGCAAGAGTGTAGCAGCGAGATGACCTGTACCTGCACCAAATTCATAGATATTGCCTGCTGTTTGCGGCAGTAATTCGGCAAGTTGTTTGGCAAGGGTTTGTCCGAATAGGGGGGAGAGGGTGGGGGCGGTAATGAAGTCGCCGTCCGTACCAATTTTATGGCTGCCTCCGCTGTAATAGCCGTATTGAGGTGTGTAAAGGGCAAGCTCCATAAAACGGGAGAAGGGTATCCAGTTTTGATGTTGTTCAATTTCGTTTTTTATAAGCTTGGTCAGGTGTGCTGAAGAGGCTTGTGCATCAGGGGAAGGAAGGGGGAGTTGAGGCTTCATGACTGTTAGATAATGTAAAAAAATTGAATTTGTTTGTATATTATAGCTCCTTATGAGAGGGGTGGTAATTGAGTATAAAAATACTATATATAGTATTTTTATACTATGAATAATACTACATATAGTATTTAATGCTAAACGAGACACTTAATAAACCCATATGTCATGCATCATTATATATATAAGATATTGAATTTAAAGTGTTTAGTGTTTTATTTCAGATAAGAAACGGATTTGACCTGATTGCCAAAATTTCTTATAGTGTCGGTTAGTGGGGCATAGTGGGTGAAAGTGGTTACTTTTTCCTAAAAAGTGTTCCGTAGAAGTGAAAACGAAAGATTTTAGAAAGGTGGGATTTTTAATCCCACTCTGTTTTATTTTAATCGAATTTGGGGTGTGATGTGTTTGGCGGTGCTCATGAATTGAGTATGGACAGTAAAGGGCGGTTGGCAATTCCTGCCAAATTCCGCGATATTTTGCTGCGCCGTTATACGCCTGCGATTGTGGTCACACTGGATTCCCGAAAAAAATTATTGATGTACCCCGAGCCCGTTTGGGAAGAAAAAGCCGAGCAGATTTTGAAGTTGAAAGTGGCCGGCAATGAGTCTTTGCAACGGTATCAGAATCTGCTGCTGCACAATGCGGAGATTTTGGAGTGGGACAGCGCCGGACGTGTTTTGATTCCGGCGAATCTGCGTAAACGCGTGGATTTTGAAAAAGAAGTTACTTTGGTTGGCCGTGCAAACCGTATGGAGTTGTGGGGCCGCGAACATTGGGAAGAGGAAATGAATCAGGCTTTGGATATTGATCCTGATGAATTGGCTTTCCAATTGAGTCAAACGGATTTGCAATTGTGAGTAAAGTTGAAAATTATCAGCATGTTACTGTCTTGTTGTATGAGGCGGTGGATGCGTTGGCAATCCGTGAAGACGGGATTTATGTGGACGGTACGTTCGGTAGGGGAGGGCATTCCCGGCTGATTTTGTCGCGTTTGGGTGAGCAGGGTCGTTTGGTTGTTTTTGATAAAGACCCCGAGGCGATTGCGGTAGCTAATGAGCTGGCGGCGCAAGATAAACGTGTCAGTGTCGTACACAATGGTTTTGAAACATTTCAGACGGCCTTGGATGAATTGGGCATCGATAAGATTGACGGTGCGCTTTTTGATTTGGGGATTTCGTCGCCGCAAATTGACGATGGCAGCCGCGGATTCAGTTTCCGCTTTGATGCACCGTTGGATATGCGGATGGATCCGACTCGCGGGATGTCTGCGGCGGAATGGATTGCAACCGCATCCGAACAGGATTTACACGAGGTCATTAAGAATTATGGTGAAGAGCGGTTTAGTCGCCAGATTGCGCGCGCCATTGTTGCGCAACGGGAGGAAAGTCCCATCGATACAACCCGCAAGCTGGCGCAGCTTGTGGCGCAAAACGTCCGTACTCGTGAGCGCGGACAAGACCCTGCAACGCGCACCTTCCAAGCAGTTCGCATCTTTATTAACCGCGAGCTCGAAGAGGTAGAGGCAGTTTTACCGCAGGTTGCAGGCCGTCTGAAAGAGAGTGGGCGCTTGGCTGTCATTGCGTTCCATTCGCTGGAAGACAGAATTGTGAAGCAGTTTATTAAAAAATATTCGCAACATGCGCCATTGCCCCGTTGGGCAGTGGTTAAGGAAGCGGATTTACCTCAGCCGCCTTTGAAGGCTGTGGGCAAAGCAATCAAACCGGATTCGACAGAGACTGAAGCCAATCCGCGTGCGCGCAGTGCAGTTTTGCGTGTGGCGGAGCGAAGCAGTGGCGAATTTTCGGTTATTGAGTAGGGGATGGCGTCTAAACGCTGTCGTAAGAGATAGTCCTGTTGACAGGCCGTCTGAAAGTTTGAGATGGGTAAGTTGAATATTTTATTACTGGTTTTGGTGACGGTCTCAGCCTTTGCCGTAGTGTTTAAGCAAAACCAGTCCCGTTTGCATTTTATCGAGTTGGATAAGGCACAAAAACGGGAAATTCAGTTGGAACAGGATTACGCGCGCCTGAAATTGGAGCAAGCAAGATTGGCAAACCACAAGTTGATTAAAGTGGCGGCCGAAAAGCAACATCTGCTTCCTCCGGGTGCGCATAATACGGCTATGCTGGAACGCAAAAAATAAGAATACAGAGCCTTGCATTGGTGCAAGATTTACGGGATTTGATGGCTCACTGAGCAGCTAAGTCATGAGAAGTTCAACATGTTAATTAAGAACGAATATAAACCTCAAATGCTGTCTGGAACAACAAAAACGAAAAAGCCGCTGACAAGTAACGGGCGAATCGGTTTGGTGCTGGGCGCTGTTGCGCTGGCATTTACCGGTCTGTTGGTACGCGGGGTTTATCTGCAAACCAGTCAGCATGAATTTTTGAAAAATCAGGGCGACCAACGTTTTGTGCGTACGCTTCCGCTGCCGGCATCACGCGGTATGATTACCGACCGCAATGGTGCTACATTGGCTTTGAGTGCGCCTACCGAATCATTGTATGCCATGCCTTCCGGTATGGAGGAAATGCCGACTGACGAGCAGTTGGAAAAATTGTCGGCCATTGCTGATGTGCCTGTTGAAGTTTTGAAAAATAAATTGTCTAAAAAAGACAAAGGCTTTATCTACTTGAAACGTCAACTCAGCTACGAGAAAGCAGAAGAAATCAAAGCATTGGGCATTAAAGGCATTGCATTCCAAAAAGAATTGAAACGCCATTACCCGATGGGCAATCTGTTTGCGCATGTTATCGGTTTTACCAATATCGACGGCAAAGGTCAGGAGGGCTTGGAGCTTTCTCGTGAAGACAGCCTGCGCGGTGAAGATGGCGCGAAAGTCGTATTGCGCGACAACAAAGGCAACATCGTAGACAGCCTCGACTCTCCGCGCAACAGCGTGCCTAAAAACGGCCAAGACATGATTTTGTCTTTGGATCAGCGTATTCAAACGCTGGCTTATGACGAGTTAAACAAAGCGGTGGCTTATCACAAAGCCAAAGCAGGTACTGTTGTGGTATTGGATGCGCAAACCGGCGAGATTTTGGCTTTGGTCAACAGCCCGGCTTACGATCCGAATCAACCGGGTCAAGCCAATAGCGAACAGCGCCGCAACCGCGCTGTAACCGACATGATTGAACCAGGTTCTGCCATGAAGCCGTTTACCATTGCCAAAGCATTGGATTCAGGCAAAGTGGATGCAACCGATACGTTCAATACCCTGCCGTACAAAATCGGTCCGGCTACCGTACAAGATACCCACGTTTATCCTACTTTGGATGTGCGCGGCATCATGCAAAAATCTTCCAACGTCGGTACCAGTAAACTTTCTGCCATGTTTACGCCTAAAGAAATGTACGATTTCTATCACGATTTAGGTGTGGGCGTGCGCATGCATTCAGGCTTTCCTGGTGAGACTGCAGGTTTGTTGAGAAGCTGGCGCAGATGGCAAAAAATCGAACAGGCAACCATGTCTTTCGGTTATGGCCTGCAATTGAGCCTGTTGCAATTGGCGCGTGCCTATACTGTCTTGACCCATGATGGCGAATTGTTGCCGGTCAGCTTTGAAAAACAAGCGGTTGCCCCTAAAGGCAAGCGCGTCATCAAAGCCTCTACTGCGAAAAAAGTGCGCGAGTTGATGGTTTCCGTTACTGAAGCCGGCGGTACCGGTACTGCAGGTGCGGTAGATGGTTTCGACGTAGGTGCGAAAACCGGTACGGCGCGCAAACTGGTCAATGGCCGCTATGTGGACAACAAACACGTCGGTACGTTCATCGGTTTTGCTCCGGCTAAAAATCCACGCGTGATTGTGGCCGTTACCATCGACGAACCGACTGCCAACGGCTATTACGGCGGCGTGGTTGCCGGTCCCGTATTCAAAGAAGTCATGAGCGGAAGCTTGAACATCTTGGGCGTTTCCCCGACCAAGCCTTTAAGTAATACCGCTACTGTCAAAGTACCGTCATAATCCAAACAATCAAAGAGATATTGTTTATGTTCAGCAAGTTAACCCCCTTGGCTGAAACCAACTTTCCGCCTCTGCTGTGTGAAAACGCAGCAGGGCGTTTGTTGCATTCAGACAGCCGACAAATTAAACAGGGTGACATTTTCGTTGCCTGTCAGGGTGAATATACAGACGGCCGCAGCTATATTCCTGCCGCCATTGTCAACGGTGCCACCTTTGTTTTTTGGGATGATGACGGCAAATTCACATGGAATCCCGAATGGAACGTTCCCAATCAAGGCATTAAAGATCTGAAACATCGCGCCGGTATGTTGGCGGCACAGGTTTACGGCAATGTTTCAGACGGCCTTAAAGTTTGGGGCGTAACCGGTACCAACGGCAAAACCTCTATCACACAATGGCTGGCGCAAGCTGCTGATCTGTTGGGCGAAAAAACCACTATTATCGGCACAGTCGGCAACGGCTTTTGGGGCGCATTGGAAGAGACCACGCATACCACGCCTGCCCCTGTCGATGTCCAAACTCTGCTCTACCGCTTCCGTCAGCAAGGCGCAACAGCCGCTGCGATGGAAGTTTCCAGTCACGGCCTTGACCAATCGCGCGTCAACGGCGTGCCATTCCGCAGCGCAATCTTCACTAATCTTACCCGTGACCACCTCGACTATCACGGCACCATGGAAGCCTATGGCGCCATCAAATCGCGCCTGTTCTACTGGCATGGTCTGCAACACGCCATCATCAATGTTGATGACGAATACGGTGCGGAACTCGTAGGCCGTCTGAAAAAAGGCTGTCCCGATTTAGCCGTTTACGGCTATGGTTTCAGCGAGCAAGCCGATATCCGCATTACCGATTTCACCGCTTCTTCAGACGGCATGGAAGCCGTATTCCAAACCCCGTGGGGCGAAGGAAAATGCCGTACCCGTCTGCTCGGACGGTTCAACGCGCAAAACCTCGCCGCCTGCGTTGCCTTGCTATGTGCCAACGGTTACCCACTCAATAACGTTTTGGAAGTACTGGCAAAAATCCGTCCTGCTTCAGGCCGCATGGATTGCATTATGAACAGCGGCAAACCTTTGGTCGTCGTCGATTACGCCCACACGCCCGATGCATTGGAAAAAGCACTCTCCACTTTGCAGGAAATCAAACCGCAGGGCGCGGCTTTGTGGTGCGTATTTGGCTGCGGCGGTAACCGAGATCGTGGCAAACGCCCCTTGATGGGCGCAGCAGCCGTACAGGGTGCGGATAAAGTCGTCGTAACCAGCGACAATCCACGCTTGGAAAATCCGCAAGAAATCATCAACGATATTTTGCCTGCCGTACCTAATCCTGAACGCGTCGAGGTTGATCGCGCTGTTGCCATCTGTTATGCGGTTGAACAAGCCGCTGCGAACGACATCATTCTGATTGCCGGTAAAGGGCATGAAAACTATCAGGATGTACAAGGCGTGAAGCACCATTTCTCCGATTTTGAAATCGCAGAAAAAGCATTGGCAGAGCGCGGTTAAGCCATATCGCAAATATTCAGACGGCCCGAAACCTCAAGGCCGTCTGAAAAAGATTTAAGCATATACAATAAAAGCAACACGACACACGCATTACGGCACGTCAGCCATTAAACCCATCACAGTTGTTTGTTTCAGAGGATTTTTTAACAAGGCCGTCTGAACAATAAGGAGACCGATTTGATGCTGAAAATGCCGATAAAAACCTTATTAATCAGTGCAGCCGTAGTTTTATTCGCAGGCTGTACAACCAAACAACTTCCGCGTCCTACTGCCGAAATCGAGCAGTTGAGGGCGCAACAGCCTCCTGCCGAGCAAAGCCTGCCCAATCCTGTTAAAGGCAAACGTTTTGACGACACTTGGGGCGCGGCGCGCAGTCAGGGGCGCAGGCATGAAGGTGTGGATATCTTTGCTAAGAAAAACACGCCGATACGCAGTACTACGCCCGGTATCGTCACCAAAATCGGGCGCAACCGATTGGGCGGTAAAGTTATCGGTATCCAAGGGCCGGGTGCGTGGCATTACTATGCCCACCTCAATAAATTTGCCCGTATCCGCCTGTATGAACGAGTAAAAGAAGGGCAGGTCATCGGCTATGTCGGTAAAACCGGCAACGCCAGAACCACACCGGCCCACCTGCATTATGGCGTGTATCTACCCAGCGGCGCAGTGAATCCGTATCCGCTGATTAATCAGAACAGATAGGCCGTCTGAACAAGATTTGAGAGTATGAACGCAAAGAAATTGGTTAAGGCAACGAATATCGTCGGTATGGTGGCAGTTGTGCTGCTGGTGTACTGGGTATTTGTTCTGACTCTATCCAATGTTTTCGGGCTTAAGGTGTTCCGCGAATACATTACGGAAATTTTCCTGATGAGTATTTTGGGGATTTTTGCTGTAATGGCGGGTGCCTTGATACTGAACATCATGCTGAATTTGACCCGTATTGCCGAGCGAGGACAAGAGGAAGAAAGCAAAGGTGGCCGGAAAACCTTATATTTGTTGTTGGCCGTATTTCCCGTTTTGGCCGCTTTGCTATTTGGCGGAAATTATCTGACGGTTCAGAAAAAACGTCAGATTTTGACTCAATCGCTAGAGCGCATCGTCAAGGACAATCCGTCGCAAATCAACGCATTGGCAGATTATCGTTTTGATTTTGCGTATATTAAAAAAGCAGCGTTAATCCTTGAGCTGATGTCGAAGGAAGATTCTGCCTTTAAAGCAGCTACGGTGATTGTGCCGGATACAATAGGTAATAAACAGGTTTATTTGGCTTTCTCAGCCGATTCCTATTTAAGTGGGATTGATGAGCAGGCGCCCAATGCTCAGGGAGGAGGCGATGATAATGATTTTGTCGTTACTCGGAATGGCAATAAAGAAACAATCAGCAAAACGCAATATCTTTATGCTCCGAATTTGAGCGAGCGTGAATACTTGCAAAGAATATTTGCCGGACAAATAAATGAAATACGTTATGAGGCAAAAGACGGTAATTACAGCCTTTGCCACCCCTACCGACAAAACGGTAAAACCATTGTATTGTGTTTTTCTGATTACCAGCAGTACGGGAAAATCGGCAGTTGATAAGAGAAAGTGATTTATAGTATGAAAAGTTGGTTTTCCAATACATTTCCTGAATATAAAAAATTGCCCAAAAGCGGCAAATTTATGGCATGGCTGACTTTGGTGCAGGGCGTGGTTTGGTTGATTCTGGCATCAATTCAGAGTGTGCAAGGACTGATTAACAACATAGCATGGGCTGTGTTTTTTGGGATTTTACTTTTCATTTTGGGTGTGTTGGCGCTGTCTGCAGCATGGAATGCGTTTAAATTCCGTGAAGTCGGTTTTAAGAGAATGACATATGTGTACATACCATGCTTATTGCAGATTGCTTTTGCAAGCGATGTATTTTCTTTTGTATTTTATATAGATAGTGTATTGAAACTATGGTTCAGCCTTACGGTAAATAAGCTTTCTGTCGGTGTAAATTTTGCCGCTATTCTTTTTATTGTGCTGGCAGGACGTAATTATCGTCATTTAAAAATGGTTTCCCAAAATACGGATAAAAATGTGGAGCCGTTAGAACAAGGACAAGAAACACAATTATGAAACCACTAGACCTAAATTTCATCTGCCAAACGCTCGGCCTTCCGATGCCGTCTGAAAATCAACCCGTTTCGCGCATCGTAACCGACAGCCGTGATATTCAGGAAGGCGATGTATTTTTCGCGCTTGCCGGTGAGCGTTTTGACGCTCATGACTTTGTTGAAGATGTGTTGGCAGCGGGGGCAACGGCAGTTTTGGTTTCGCACGAAGATTGTGCGGCTTTGAAAGGCGCGTTGAAGGTTGACGATACGCTTGCGGCTTTGCAAAAACTGGCGAAGGCGTGGCGTGAAAATGTGAATCCGTTTGTCTTCGGTATTACCGGCTCTTCCGGCAAAACGACGGTTAAAGAGATGTTGGCCGGCGTATTGCGTCATCGATTCGGTGATGAAGCTGTGTTGGCGACTGCCGGCAATTTCAACAACCATATCGGCTTGCCGCTGACTTTGTTGAAACTGAACGAAAAACATCGTTATGCCGTCATTGAAATGGGCATGAACCATTTTGGCGAGTTGTCTTTGTTGACACGAATCGCCGGTCCGAATGTTGCTTTGGTCAATAACGCTTTGCGCGCGCATGTCGGTTGTGGTTTTGATGGTGTCGGCGATATTGCTAAAGCTAAAAGTGAAATCTACGAAGGTTTGCTTTCAGACGGCATTGCGCTGATTCCGTGTGAAGATGCCAATATCGCTACATTTGAAGCTGCTACTGCGCAATTGAACGCTCAGACTTTCGGCGTTGCCAGTGGCGATGTCCATGCAGAAAATATTGAGTTGAAACCGTTGTTCTGCGAATTTGATTTGGTGCGTGGCAATGAACGTGTTGCCGTGGTGTTGCCAGTCCCCGGCCGACACAATGTGCATAATGCCGTAGCGGCGGCTGCTCTGGCTTTGGCGGCAGATTTGAGTCTTGCCGAAGTTTCAGACGGCCTGAAAAATTTCAGTAATATCAAAGGCCGTCTGAATATCAAGCAAGGCATTAAAGGCGCGACTTTGATTGACGATACTTATAATGCCAACCCCGACAGCATGAAAGCTGCCATTGATGTGCTCGCCGCTATGCCTGCGCCGCGTATTTTTGTGATGGGCGATATGGGCGAATTGGGCGAGGACGAAGCCGCTGCCATGCACGCCGAAGTTGGCGCGTATGCACGGGATAAAGGCATCGAGGCCGCATATTTTGTCGGCGACAACAGCGTTGAAGCAGCGGAAACGTTTGGCGCGGAAGGTTTGTGGTTTGCTGACAAAGATCCGCTGATTCAAGTGTTGAGGCACGACTTGCCTGAACGCGCCACCGTATTGGTCAAGGGCTCGCGCTTTATGAAGATGGAAGAAGTGGTCGAGGCATTGGCAACAACAACTGCGTAAAAGGCCGTCTGAAATATGAAAAAGATTTTACTATTGGCTGGTTTGCTGATTGCCGCGTTTTATGCCGGAATGAAAGTACAGGCATTTATTTATGAAGATACCTGCTTGGATTTGGGCGGCGGAAAGAATCCTGGAAACTATCCGATTTGCGTGGTAGAGAAATAATCTTACTCAACAAGGCCGTCTGCAATTTCAGATGGCATACCGATTTATTTTTAATTGGGCAATAAGCCCGCTGTAACAACAAAAACAAAAAAGGAAGCCCCATGTTTTTATGGCTCGCACATTTCAGTAACTGGTTAACCGGTCTGAATATTTTTCAATACACCACATTTCGTGCCGTAATGGCCGCGCTGACTGCGCTGGTATTTTCATTATTGTTGGGTCCGTGGACCATCCGCAAGCTGACTGCGCTTAAAGTCGGCCAAGCCGTCCGTACCGACGGCCCTCAAACCCACCTGATCAAAAACGGTACGCCAACCATGGGCGGCTCGCTGATTTTGACTGCCATTACCGTATCCACAATCTTGTGGGGCAACTGGGCAAATCCTTATATCTGGATTCTCTTAGGCGTCTTGCTTGCTACCGGTGCACTCGGTTTTTACGACGACTGGCGCAAAGTGGTTTATAAAGACCCTAACGGCGTGTCTGCCAAATTCAAAATGGTGTGGCAGTCCAGCGTTGCCATCATTGCCGGTTTGGCATTGTTCTACCTTGCGACAAACTCTGCCAACAATATCCTGATTGTTCCCTTCTTCAAACAAGTTGCCTTGCCGCTTGGCGTAGTCGGCTTCTTGGTATTGTCCTACTTGACTATCGTCGGTACATCCAATGCCGTTAACCTGACCGACGGTTTGGACGGCTTGGCCGCATTCCCCGTTGTACTTGTCGCCGCCGGCCTTGCCATCTTTGCTTATGCCAGTGGACACTCCCAATTTGCCCAATACCTGCAATTGCCTTACGTTGCCGGCGCAAACGAAGTGGTGATTTTCTGTACCGCCATGTGTGGTGCGTGCCTCGGCTTTTTGTGGTTTAACGCCTATCCGGCACAAGTCTTTATGGGCGACGTCGGCGCGCTCGCGCTTGGTGCGGCGCTCGGTACCGTTGCCGTCATCATCCGCCAAGAATTTGTCCTCGTCATCATGGGCGGCCTGTTTGTTGTTGAAGCCATTTCCGTTATGTTGCAAGTCGGTTGGTACAAACGCACCAAAAAACGCATCTTCCTGATGGCGCCGATTCATCATCATTACGAACAAAAAGGCTGGAAAGAAACCCAAGTCGTCGTCCGTTTCTGGATTATCACCATCGTCTTGGTGTTAATCGGCTTGAGTACCCTCAAAATCCGCTAAATCTCCAAAGGCCGTCTGAAACTTTCAGACGGCCATTATGTAAGGTAAGCATGCTTGCCTGAATCCTACGTCTCAAAATAAATCCCGTAATAATCCACACAGAAAGTCCCCAAACATGTACCAATCTTTTGGTGGTGCAACCGGCATCCGCACCCTGACCGACCGTTTCTACGACTTGATGGAACTCGAACCGCAATACCGCGCCCTGCGCCAGATGCACGGCGAAGACATGACCCTGATACGCGAAAAGCTCTACGAATTTTTTAGCGGCTGGCTCGGGGGACCGCAACTTTTTGTCGAAAAATACGGCCATCCTCAACTGCGCGCCCGCCATATGCCTTTTGCCGTCAACGTACAAGTCCGCAACGAATGGATCGCCTGCTTTGCCCAAGCCATGAGCGAACTGGACATCGACAAAGTACTTGCTGAGCCGGTGTTAATCCAAGTTTTTGCCATGGCAGATTGGTGCCGTAACCAAAACGAAGACGGTATCGAACCGCCTATGCCGCTGATGGCGGTTGACCCATGGGTGCGCGCACCGGAATTGCAGCAGATTTTGAGTAGCTACGGTGTAAATAGCTTTTTTAAGGAATTTGCTGGCTAAAGGCCGTCTGAAACTTCTTGGATAAAACAGAAACAATAATTTGAAAGAAATGGATTTTAGAATGAATAAATTATTAAAAAAAATGATGGTAGCCCTGTTATCTTTTGGCTTGGCGCAGGCAGTTTGGGCGGATAATATGCCGAATTTTCAGAAAACGCTTCAAGCTGCGAAGCAAGGGAATGTCGATGCCCAATATAATTTGGGCGTGATGTATGCCATCGGGCAAGGCGTCCCTCAAGACGATGCACAGGCAGTGCAGTGGTATCGGCAGGCTGCAGAACAAGGGGATGCCCAAGCCCAAAGTAATTTGGGTCTGATGTATTACAAAGGTGAAGGCGTCCGTCAAGACTATGCCGAAGCGTTCAGATGGTATCGTAAGGCAGCGGAGCAGGGATTAGTCCAAGCACAATATAATTTGGGTGATATGTATAACCAAGGGCGAGGCGTCCGTCAAGACTATGCCGAAGCGTTCAGATGGTATCGTAAGGCAGCGGAGCAGGGATTAGTCCAAGCCCAAACCGATTTGGGCAATGGGTATGCACAAGGGCAAGGCGTCCGTCAAGACTATGCACAGGCGGTGCAGTGGTATCGCAAGGCGGCAGAACAAGGGTATGCTGGTGCCCAAGTTAATTTGGGCCTGATGTATGAACAAGGGCAAGGCGTCCGTCAAGACTATGCACAGGCGGTGCAGTGGTATCGCAAGGCGGCAGAACAAGGGTATGCTGGTGCCCAAGTTAATTTGGGCCTGATGTATGAACAAGGGCAAGGCGTCCGTCAAGACTATGCACAGGCAGTGCAGTGGTATCGTAGGGCTGCAGAACAAGGGAATGCCGATGCCCAAGTTAATTTGGGTCTGATGTATGCCAACGGGCAAGGAGTCCGTCAAGACTATACACAGGCGGTGCAGTGGTGTCGTAGGGCTGCAGAACAAGGGCATGCTGGTGCCCAATTCAATTTGGGTGTGATGTATGCCGAAGGACGCGGCGTGCGCCAAGACCTTGCGCTCGCTCAAGAATGGTTTGGTAAGGCTTGTCAAAACGGAGACCAAGACGGCTGCGACATTTACCAACGCCTGAAGGCGGGTTATTGAACAGCTCGCGATGCCGTCTGAAAGCGGCTTGAGCAGGAGCGGACATCCCCCCTGCACAATATGATTTGTTTTAGGACAAAACCAAAATGACTTTTCAAAACAAAAAAATCCTCGTCGCCGGACTTGGCGGCACGGGTATTTCCATGATTGCCTACCTGCGTAAAAACGGCGCGGAGGTTGCCGCGTATGATGCGGAGCTGAAACCGGAGCGCGTGTCGCAAATCGGTAAGATGTTTGACGGGCTGGTGTTTTACACGGGTCGTTTGAAAGATGCGCTGGACAACGGTTTCGATATTCTGGCGCTCAGCCCCGGCATCAGCGAGCGGCAGCCGGATATTGAGGCGTTCAAGCAAAACGGTGGACGTGTGTTGGGCGATATCGAATTGTTGGCGGACATTGTGAACCGCCGTGGCGACAAGGTGATTGCGATTACCGGCAGCAACGGTAAAACCACGGTAACGAGCCTGGTCGGCTATCTCTGCATCAAGTGTGGTCTGGATACCGTTATCGCGGGCAATATCGGCACGCCGGTTTTGGAGGCGGAATTGCAGCGTGAAGGCAAAAAGGCGGACGTGTGGGTGTTGGAGCTTTCCAGCTTCCAACTGGAAAACACTGAAAGCCTGCACCCGATGGCGGCGACGGTGCTGAACATTTCTGAAGACCATCTCGACCGCTACGACGACTTGCTCGACTATGCGCATACCAAGGACAAGATTTTCCGTGGCGATGGCGTGCAGGTTTTGAATGCGGATGATGCGTTCTGCCGCGCAATGAAACGCGCCGGGCGCGAGGTGAAATGGTTTTCGTTGGAACACGAAGCCGATTTTTGGTTGGAACGCGAGACAGGCCGCCTGAAACAAGGCAATGAAGATTTGATTTCTACGCAAGACATTCCGTTGCAAGGCTTGCACAACGCCGCCAACGTTATGGCTGCCGTGGCTTTGTGCGAGGCTATCGGTTTGCCGCGCGAAGCATTGCTCGAACACGTTAAAACCTTCCAAGGCTTGCCGCACCGCGTCGAAAAAATCGGCGAGAAAAACGGCGTGGTGTTTATCGACGACAGCAAAGGCACGAACGTCGGCGCGACCGCCGCCGCGATTGCCGGTTTGCAAAATCCGCTCTTCGTGATTTTGGGCGGCATGGGCAAAGGGCAGGATTTCACGCCCCTGCGCGACGCGCTTGCCGGCAAGGTAAAAGGCGTGTTCCTGATCGGCGTCGATGCGCCGCAAATCCGCCGCGATTTGGACGGCTGCGGTCTGAATATGACCGACTGCGCCACTTTGGAAGAAGCGGTTCAGACGGCATATGCCCAAGCCGAAGCGGGCGATATCGTGTTGCTTAGCCCGGCTTGTGCGAGCTTCGATATGTTCAAAGGCTATGCGCACCGTTCGGAAGTGTTTATCGAGGCGTTCAAAGCTTTGTAAGGCCGTCTGAAAGATGAAAGTGGGTTTGAAGATCGGCTTGGCGGCAGTCGTGTTTTCGGCTGTCGCTGCTTTGGTGTTTTGGTTTGCCGCGCCGATTCGTTCCACGATAACCGTTGCCATGCCAAGCGAAGCGCCGTTGCCTGAAGATGCGGTTATCGACAGATTGGTCGTACATAAAAGCAAACGCACCATGTCGGCGTACTCGCAAGGCAGGTTGCTGAAAACCTATCCCATTTCGTTGGGCAAGCAACCGGTCGGGCATAAACAGTTTGAAGGCGACGGCAAAACGCCCGAAGGGAAATACCGCATTAATGAGCGTAATCCCAATAGCGGCTACCATAAAAATCTCGGCGTTTCCTATCCCAATGAAGCCGACAAAGCCTACGCTGCGGCACAAGGCAAAAGCCCGGGCGGGCTGATTAAAATCCACGGCATGAAAAACGGCTGGGGTTTTATCGGTAAAAAACACCTGCAAAAAGACTGGACCAACGGCTGCATCGCGGTAACGGACGAGGAAATCGACGAACTCTACCGCAGCGTGAAACACAATGCGGAAATTGAGATTCTGCCGTAAACCTTGTGCGCTATTGCCTCAAAGGTCGTCTGAAAACGTCAAGGCGGTTTCAGACGACCTTTTTGCAGCAACGATAAATTTGTTCTTTTCCTTTAACCCGTGTTACTGTTTCTTAAAGTTTGCCTATGCGGGCAAACGGCGAGGCGGCGGGCAGCCATGCCTGACCGAAAAAACGTGTGTTCATCAATCCGAAAGGAAAACCCATGAATTTTCAAGACTACATCCGTTACGATGCCGTCGGTTTGGCAGAGCTGATCCGCAAAAAAGAAGTGTCCGCCGATGAAGTGTTGCAGGCTGCTTTAAACCGCTTGGACGAAGTTAATCCCAAGCTCAATCTGTTGGCGCATGATTTGCGCGAACGCGCGGCGGCATGGCAGGGGTCGTCTGAAAATGCCGATACGCCGCTGGAGGGCGTACCGTTTTTGCTCAAAGACCTGCTGGCGGATTGGGAAGGTGCGCCGACATGGTCGGGTTCGCGCATGATGCAGCATTACATTGCCAAACAAAACAGCGATTTGACCCAAGCCTATCTCGATGCTGGGCTGCGCGTGTTCGGCAAAACCACCACGCCCGAATGGGGCGCGTATCCTGTTACCGAAACCGAAATTTACGGCATCACGCGCAATCCGTGGCATTTGGATTACACCGCGGGCGGCAGCAGCGGCGGTGCAGCGGCGGCAGTGGCTTCGGGCGTCGTACCCGCAGCGCACGGCAGCGACGGCGGCGGCTCCATCCGCTTACCCGCGCACAACTGCGGCGTGTTCGGGCTGAAACCCACGCGCGGTCGCAGCAGTTACGCGCCGAACGCATCGGAGGCATGGCAAGGCTTGGTATGCGACCATGTGTTGACCCGCAGCGTGCGTGACAGCGCGGTTTTGCTGGACATCGCCGCCCAAACCCAAGCCCGCGCCCTGTATGCTTGCCCGCCGCCGCCCGAAAACGGTTTTGCAGGCAGCCTGAAACAAGAAACAGGTCGTCTGAAAATAGCTTTTTGGAAACAGGCATGGTTTGGCGGCGGCAACGACGAAGGCACGGAAGCCGCGTTCGCCCATAGTTTGAAACTGATACAAGACGCGGGACACGAATTGGAAGAAGCCACGCCCGATTTTGCGCCGCCTGAACAGCTCAACCGAGCCGCCCGCATCATCGTCATGGGCGAAACGGCAAAACTGTTCTACCAATATCAATACGAAACCGGACAAAAACTGCCGCACCGCCTGCTTGAGCCGACAACGTGGGCAATGATTGTGCAGGGTCGGCAAATCAGTGCGGGCGAAATGGCATGGGCGCGCGACGTGATGCTGGCGCAGGAACGTGCCGCCAAAGCATTTTTCACACGCTACGACGTGTTAATGACGCCCGTCTGCCCGCGCACCACGCCGAAAATCGGCGAGATGATGCCGCCGCCCGCCGCACAAAAAGCCATGCGCCTGCTGTTTGGCACGCTGCGCTTGGGTTTTCTGTTGAAAAACAACCCGTTTTTAGAAAAAGAAGCCGCCGCCGCGCTGCAATACGTCGGTTATACGTCGCCGCTGAACATGAGCGTGTCGCTTTACCGGCATAACGAGCTGCCCGTCGGTACTCAGTTTGCCGCCGCTCACGGACGCGAAGACACGCTGCTCCGCCTTGCAGCGCAGTTGGAACAGATACAGCCGTGGGTGGAAATACCGCAGTTGGCTTAGGGTTTGTATTGGATAAAAAGTAGCCTATTTTTCTGAAGAAAAAATTTATACAAGGCCGTCTGAGAACATAAAAGCGTTTTCAGACGGCCTTTTGCCGGTATCAAAGGGTAGGGGAGGGCGCAAAGAACGTCGGAATCCGGCATCTTTAAAGATTCTGAATTGTTGGTTTGGAAATAAACCTTTAAAATAACGTTAATTCATTTTTTCAGACGGCCTCTTGCCCATTAGCAGGCCGTCTGAATATTTTATTCAAGCCGTTACGGATGTTTTCATGATTAGTCTTTCCAAAATGCTTGACCGGCCGATTGCGCGCGATGGTCGGAAGTTTGATGTTTCTCTCTTGTGGATGGTCGTCTTAATGACGGTCTTCAGCCTGATTATGATTTATTCGGCTTCTATTGCGTATGCGGCATCGGAAGGGGGTAGCCAGTTTTCTTTTGTGTTTAAGCAGGCAATGTTTATCCTGTTTACAGTGGCTATATGCTTGCCGCTTTTCCTGCTGAAGATGAGTTTCTGGCGGCGGATTATTCCGTTTTATTTTGCTGTTTCAGGTTTGCTGTTGTTGCTGGTTTTGTTTGTCGGCCGTGAGATTAATGGCGCGACGCGCTGGATTCATATCGGGCCGCTCAACTTGCAACCGACTGAATTTTTCAAATTGGCGACGGTCTTGTACTTGTCCAGCCTGTTTACGCGCCGTGAAGAAATGTTGCGCGATTTGGATTCTTTGGGTTGGTCGTCTTTGTTTACCGGTATTGGCGATTTGGTGTGCAGCCCCTTTAAAAGTGAAGCTTGGGTAAGGGTAAAGGAACGCTTCCGTAAGTTTAAGACCTTGATTCTGCCGATTATGTTGGTGGCGGTCGGTTTGGTTTTGATTATGGGTCAGCCGGACTTTGGCTCGTTTGTCGTGATTGTTGTGATTACCATGGGTATGCTGTTTTTGGCAGGCTTCCCGTGGAAGTATTTTGCTGTATTGGTGGCGACCGTTGTGAGCGGTATGGGCTTGCTGATTTTGGCCGCGCCTTACCGTATGGCGCGTGTGGCGGCGTTTTTGGACCCTTG
This sequence comes from Neisseria sp. P0008.S004, assembly GCF_051962755.1. Taxonomy (NCBI): domain Bacteria; kingdom Pseudomonadati; phylum Pseudomonadota; class Betaproteobacteria; order Neisseriales; family Neisseriaceae; genus Neisseria; species Neisseria sp. P0008.S004. The sequence goes on along the minus strand of NZ_JBQCUZ010000001.1, from coordinate 121,137 downwards.
GAGCGATCCTTTGGGTAAAGGCTATCAGCTGACCCATTCCTTGATGGCGATTGCGCGCGGCGGCTGGTTTGGCGAGGGCTTGGGTGCGAGTTTGGAAAAACGTTTCTACCTGCCTGAAGCGCATACGGACTTTATTTTTGCCGTCATCGGCGAGGAATTCGGCTTTTTCGGGATGCTGGTTTTGGTGTTCTGCTACGGCTGGCTGGTGTGGCGCGCGTTTTCCATCGGCAAGCAGGCGCGTGATTCGGGCTTGATGTTCAGCGCGTACATTGCCAACGGTATCGGTATTTGGATTGGTATTCAGAGTTTCTTCAATATCGGTGTAAACATCGGTATCCTACCCACTAAGGGCCTGACTTTGCCGTTTATGTCTTACGGCGGTTCGGCTGTCTTTATCATGCTGGTGTGCATTACTTTGTTATTGCGCATTGATTATGAAAACCGCCAAAAAATGCGCGGTTATTCGGTGGAGTAAAACCATGAGCGGTAAAACTTTTATGCTGATGGCCGGCGGTACGGGCGGCCATATTTTCCCTGCATTGGCGGTTGCCGAGTCGCTGCAAAAGCGCGGCCATCATGTGATTTGGCTGGGCAGTCAGGATTCGATGGAAGAGCGTATCGTGCCGCAATACGGCATACGCTTGGAAACGCTGGCCATTAAAGGCATACGCGGCAACGGAATCAAGCGCAAGCTGATGTTGCCATTTACGCTGTATAAAACCGTCCGTGCGGCGCAGCAGATTATTAAGAAACACCGTGTCGAGTGCGTTATCGGTTTTGGCGGTTTTGTTACTTTCCCCGGTGGCTTGGCGGCAAAAATTTCCGGTGTGCCGATTGTGATTCATGAGCAAAACGCCGTAGCCGGTTTGTCCAACCGCCAACTGTCGCGTTGGGCAAAACGTGTCCTGTACGCTTTCCCCAAAGCATTTCAACATGAAGGCGGATTGGTGGGTAACCCTGTCCGTGCCGATATTGCGGCATTGCCTGTTCCCGAAGAACGCTTTGAAAACCGTCAAGGCCGTCTGAAAGTTTTGGTGGTGGGTGGCAGTTTGGGTGCGGATGTGTTGAACAAAACCGTTCCGCAAGCTTTGGCATTATTGCCTGAGGCGGCCTGTCCGCAAATGTATCATCAGTCCGGCCGCAATAAATTGGGTAACCTGCAGGCGGATTATGATGCATTGGGTGTACAAGCCGAGTGCGTCGAATTTATTACCGATATGGTATCCGCCTACCGCGATGCCGATTTGGTAATTTGCCGTGCCGGCGCGCTGACGATTGCCGAGCTGACGGCTGCCGGTTTGGGTGCATTGCTGGTGCCGTATCCGCACGCGGTGGACGACCATCAAACAGCTAATGCGCGCTTTATGGTGCAAGCCGAAGCTGGTTTGCTGCTTCCGCAAACTCAACTGACGGCAGAAAAACTGGCCGAAATCCTCGGCGGATTAAACCGTGAAAAATGCCTGAAATGGGCGAAAAATGCCCGTACCTTGGCGTTGCCGCACAGTGCAGACGATGTGGCGGAAATTGCCATATCTTGTGCCGAATAAGCAGGCAAGACTTTGTTCAAGGCCGTCTGAAAAGTTAATTAACGGCGTTTCAGACGGCCTTTATTGCTTTTGTTAAAATTCCTTTACAATAAAAGCATAGCGCAGAAGCGGATAGCCCTTTAAAATAACGCCTTTACGCACTAAAAACCAACCGGAACGCAACGTTATGATGAAAAATCGAGTGACCAACATCCATTTTGTCGGAATCGGCGGCGTCGGCATGAGCGGTATTGCCGAAGTTTTACACAATTTGGGCTTTAAAGTTTCCGGTTCGGATCAGGCGCGTAATGCCGTTACTGAGCATTTGAGCGCTCTCGGCATCCAAGTTTACCCAGGGCATACTGCCGAACACGTCAATGGTGCCGACGTGGTTGTTACCTCTACTGCCGTTAAAAAAGACAATCCTGAAGTCGTTGCCGCGTTGGAACAGCAGATTCCCGTGATTCCGCGCGCGTTGATGTTGGCGGAACTGATGCGCTTCCGCGATGGTATCGCCATTGCCGGTACGCACGGTAAAACCACAACAACCAGCCTGACTGCTTCTATTCTCGGCGCGGCAGGTCTTGACCCGACTTTCGTTATCGGCGGAAAGCTCAACGCAGCAGGTACCAACGCCCGTTTGGGTAAAGGCGAATACATCGTTGCCGAAGCCGACGAATCTGATGCCTCTTTCCTGCACCTGACCCCGATTATGTCCGTTGTGACCAATATCGATGAAGACCACATGGACACTTACGGCCACAGTGTTGAGAAGCTGCATCAGGCGTTTGTGGATTTTATCCACCGTATGCCGTTTTACGGCAAAGCGTTTTTGTGCATCGACAGCGAACACGTCCGCGCGATTTTGCCCAAAGTGAGCAAGCCTTATGCTACTTACGGCTTGGACGATACTGCCGATATCTACGCAACCGATATTGAAAACATCGGCGCGCAAATGAAATTTACCGTTCATGTTCAAATGAAAGGACATGAGCAAGAGCCGTTTGAAGTTGTTTTGAATATGCCCGGCCGCCACAACGTCCTCAATGCGTTGGCGGCTATCGGCGTTGCGCTGGAAGTTGGCGCATCGGTTGAAGCCATTCAAAAAGGTTTGCTCGGCTTTGAAGGTGTCGGCCGCCGTTTCCAAAAATATGGCGACATCAAATTGCCAAACGGCGGAACTGCGCTGCTGGTGGACGATTATGGTCACCATCCTGTCGAGATGGCGGCAACCCTTTCCGCTGCGCGCGGTGCATACCCTGAAAAACGCTTGGTCTTGGCTTTCCAACCGCACCGCTATACCCGCACACGTGATTTGTTCGAAGATTTCACCAAAGTCCTCAATACCGTCGATGCGCTGGTGTTGACCGAAGTTTATGCCGCAGGCGAAGAGCCGATTGCCGCAGCCGATTCCCGCGCTCTGGCACGCGCCATCCGAGTATTAGGCAAACTTGAGCCGATTTACTGTGAAAACGTTGCCGACCTGCCGCAAATGCTGTTGAATGTTTTGCAAGACGGCGATGTCGTGTTGAATATGGGTGCCGGCAGTATCAACCGCGTTCCGTCTGCATTGGTGGAATTGTCGAAACAATCATAATAAACAGGCATATTGGCCTTTGAGGACAGATAGGTCGTCTGAACAATATTCAGACGGCCTGTATCAGTATTTAAGAAAGTGGAAATTATGCAGAATTTTGGCAAAGTGGCCGTGTTGATGGGTGGCTTTTCCAGCGAGCGCGAAGTTTCGCTGGACAGCGGCGCCACTATTTTGGCTGCCTTGAAAAGCAAAGGTGTCGATGCCCATGCGTTCGACCCCAAAGAAACCCCGTTGTCTGAATTGAAAACACAAGGTTTTCAGACGGCCTTCAATATTCTGCACGGCACTTTCGGCGAAGATGGCGCGGTTCAAGGCGCGTTGGAACTGATGGGTATTCCTTACACCGGCAGCGGTGTGGCCGCCTCTGCGCTGGGTATGGACAAATACCGCTGCAAACTGATTTGGCAGGCCGTGGGCTTGCCTGTTCCTGAGTTTGCCGTATTGCATGACGACAGCGACTTTGATGCCGTTGAAGAAAAATTGGGCCTGCCGATGTTTGTGAAACCTGCCGCGGAAGGCAGTAGCGTCGGCGTGGTAAAAGTAAAAGAAAAAGGCCGTCTGAAAAGCGTTTACGAAGAATTGAAACACTTGCAGGGCGAAATCATTGCCGAACGCTTTATCGGCGGCGGCGAATATTCTTGTCCGGTATTGAACGGCAAAGGTCTGCCGAGCATTCATATTATTCCGGCTACCGAGTTTTACGACTACGAAGCCAAATACAACCGCGACGATACGGTTTATCAATGCCCGTCGGAAGATTTGAGCGAGGCGGAGGAAAACCTGATGCGAGAACTCGCTGTGCGTGGCGCGCAGGCGATTGGTGCGGACGGCTGTTCGCGCGTGGACTTTCTGAAAGATACGGACGGTAAACTGTATCTCTTGGAAATTAATACCTTGCCCGGTATGACCAGCCACAGTTTGGTGCCAAAATCTGCAGGCCATACCGGCGTAGATTTTGCTGATTTGTGTATTGAGATTTTGAAGACCGCTCATGTGGGATGATGCAGGCGCACTGGGTCGGCTGACCCGCCGGCTATTGGTGCTGATGACCTTTCTGTTGATAGGTTCGGGCATAGCTTGGCTTTACAATTCCAAATATTTCCCTGTGAAACAGATTGCCATTCAGGGCAAGCTGAAATATGCTTCCAGCAAAGAATTGCAAACTGTTGCAAGAGAGCATATCAGGGGTAATATGTTCCGCGCCGATATTGATTCGGCGCAGGCCGCTTTTCAGGAGCTGCCTTGGATTGACTCGGCAATGGTACGCCGCCGTTTTCCGGAAACTGTGGAAATTATCCTGACCGAGCGTGTGCCGGTTGCGCATTGGCGCGCTGGCGGCTTGGTGGACAGTAAGGGCAATGTGTTTGCCGCAAGCCTGAAACAGGACCTGCCTATATTTGAAGGGCAGCAGGGGACAGGCAAAGACATGGTCAAACATTATGCGGACTTTTCCGGTATTTTGAGCCCGTTGAAACTGACCATCAAAGAATTGATCTACACGCCGCGTTCGGCATGGCTGCTTGTATTGAATAACGGCATTACCGTGCGCTTGGGGCGTGAAAACGAAATCAAACGTTTGCAGCAGTTTGCCCAGATTTGGCCATCGCTGCTGCGTAAAAAACAAAGTCGTATCGAGTATGTCGATATGCGTTATAAGGATGGTTTTTCAGTCCGTTACAGGCCGTCTGAAAACCCTTCCGACAGTGAATAGCCGATTAGACGTGAAGCAATCTTGTTTCAAAAATAATCAAACCGTCAGTCAGACAACATAGCGAACGAGCAATTATGGAACAACAACAAAATAAATATATCAGTGCCTTAGACATTGGTACGTCCAAGGTCATCGCCTTAATCGGTGAGATTCGGGAAGATAACGAAATCCACATTGTTGGCTTGGGTCAAAGCCCTTCACGCGGCCTGCGTGCAGGTATGGTGACCAACATTGACGCCACTGCACAAGCCATTCGTCAGGCGGTAGAAGATGCCGAGCTGATGGCAGATACCAAAATTTCCCACGTCGTCACCGGTATTGCCGGTAACCATATCCGCAGTCTGAATTCACAAGGCGTGGTCAAAATTAAAGATGGCGAAGTATCGCAAGCCGACATCGATCGTGCCATCGAAACGGCCAAAGCCATCAATATTCCGCCTGATCACAATATCTTGCATACTGTGGTTCAAGAGTACATCATCGACAACCAACCCGGTGTGAAAGAGCCTATCGGCATGAGCGGCGTGCGTTTGGATACCCGTGTACACATCATCACCGGTGCGAATACTGCTTTGCAAAATATCCAAAAATGTATCCAACGTTGCGGCCTGCAAATGGATCAAATCATGCTTCAGCCTTTGGCAAGCGGTCACGCCGTTTTGACTGAAGACGAAAAAGATTTGGGCGTGTGCGTCATTGATATCGGTGGCGGTACAACCGACATCGCGGTTTATACCAATGGCGCAATCCGCCATACTGCGGTCATTCCCGTTGCCGGCGATTTGATTACCAAAGACTTGGCACAAGCCTTGCGTACGCCGCACACTGCAGCCGAGTACATCAAAATCCATTACGGTGCTGCCATTCCGACTATGGACGGCTTGGATGAAATGATTGAAGTTCCTAGCGTTGGCGACCGTCAATCACGTCAAATTTCACGCCGTGTATTGGCTGAAATCATCGGCCCGCGCGTAGAAGAGATTTTGGAATTGACGCTTAACGAATTGCGCCGCTCCGGCTTCCCTGAAGAAGTGCTGACTTCAGGTATCGTTTTGACCGGTGGTGCTTCTATGTTGACCGGTATTGTTGAGTTGGCGGAAGAAGTCTTCAACCTGCCGGCGCGTATCGGTGTTCCACAAGAAATGGGCGGCGTATCCGAGCGTATCCGCAATCCACGCTATTCAACCGCCATCGGTCTTTTGCAGGCGGCAAGGGGAGAGGAAGACGGCGCGCCGGTGACAGGTGCCATTGTGGTTCATGATCAGGCTGAAAAAATCAGTCTGTGGGCAAGACTGATGAAATTCGTTAAAGAAAATTTCTGATAAAAGTTTTCAGGGCAGGCGGTGTAGCAACCGTTTGTCCTGAATATTTAAGTGAGATTAAACGGTTTTAAATAATTGCTAAGTGAATAATTTAAAACTTGTATATTTTCTGTTAAAAAATGTAGTAAAAATATAACGCCGACAGCCGAATGGTAAGAAGATTTTTGCCAGTATCTGGATACTTCTTATATAATACGGATAATGAGTTATTTTTGAACCGTCCTTAATAAAGCGGGGCGCGGAGGATTATTGAATGGAATTTGTTTACGACGTAGCAGAATCAGCAACAAGCCCTGCTGTTATTAAAGTTATCGGTTTGGGTGGCGGTGGCTGTAATGCTATCAACAACATGGTTGCCAACACCATTCATGGTGTTGAGTTCATCAGTGCCAATACCGATGCGCAATCATTGGCTAAAAACAATGCGGCTAAACGCATTCAATTGGGTACAAACCTGACACGCGGTTTGGGTGCCGGCGCAAATCCTGAAATCGGTCGCGCCGCTGCTCAAGAAGATCGCGAAGCCATCGAAGATGCCATCCGTGGTGCAAACATGCTGTTCATCACTACCGGTATGGGTGGTGGTACAGGTACCGGCTCTGCTCCTGTTGTGGCTGAAATCGCTAAAGAAATGGGTATCCTGACTGTTGCGGTTGTAACCCGTCCGTTTGCTTATGAAGGTAAACGCGTACATATCGCTCAAGCAGGTTTGGACCAACTCAAAGAGCGCGTCGATTCCCTGATTATTATCCCGAACGATAAATTGATGACTGCCTTGGGCGAAGACGTGACCATGCGCGAAGCTTTCCGTGCGGCAGACAATGTACTGCGTGATGCGGTTGCCGGTATTTCCGAAGTGGTGACTTGCCCTAGCGACATGATCAACTTGGACTTCGCCGACGTGAAAACCGTGATGAGCAATCGCGGTATCGCCATGATGGGTTCAGGTTTTGCACAAGGTATCGACCGTGCCCGTTTGGCTACCGATCAAGCTATCTCCAGCCCGCTCTTGGATAACGTTACTTTGGATGGCGCACGCGGTGTATTAGTAAACATTACCACTGCTCCTGGTTGCCTGAAAATGTCTGAGTTCAACGAGATTATGCGTATCGTCAACCAAAATGCACACCCTGAAGTGGAATGCAAATTTGGTGCTGCCGAAGACGAGAGCATGAGCGAAGATGCTATCCGTATTACCATCATTGCTACCGGCTTGAAAGAAAACGGTACTGACAACCAACTGCGTGCTGCTGCCCGTACCCAACAATTGGTACGCGGTGCGGAAGAAGCGCCTCAAGCTCAAGGCCAAAGCAGTGCTGAAAGCTTGGTTCGTACCAACCGCAATATCCGTTCTATGAATCTGACTGCGGCTGATTTCAGCAACCAGTCTGTACTGGATGACTTTGAAATTCCGGCTATCTTGCGCCGTCAGCAACATATTTCTGATAAATAATCAGGATCATGTATGAAAAGACCTGCTTTAAAGGCAGGTCTTTTTTATTAGTAAAATATACTTAAGGCCGTCTGAAAATTTTCAGACGGCCTTAAGTTCAAATAAAGCAAATAACAAGCTTACCCTTTATTTAGAATTTGTTTGTTTTCGCCCTCGCGACGCAACTCTTTGGGTAAGACAAATACAATGCTTTCTTCTGCACCTTCTCCTTCGCGTATGGTCTCATGTCCCCAATCTTGAATGGTTTGTAAGACTTCTCGAACCAAGACTTCGGGCGCAGATGCCCCGGCAGTGACACCGACCTTGGTTTTGTTTTCAAACCATTCTTTTTTCAGATAGGTAGCATTATCGACCATATAGGCATCAACTCCGCGCAATGCGGCTACTTCACGCAAGCGGTTGCTGTTGGAAGAATTGGGCGAGCCGACAACAATCACGAGATCGCATTCTTCGGCCAATTCTTTAACGGCAGTTTGGCGGTTGGTTGTGGCGTAGCAGATGTCTTCTTTGTGTGGATTGCGGATATTGGGGAAGCGTTGATTTAAGGCCGCAATAATGTCTTTGGTTTCATCCACCGATAAAGTGGTTTGGCTGACGTAGGCAAGTTTGTCAGGATTTTTGACGTTCAGTCCGGCTACATCTTCCACTGTCTCAACCAGAAACATTTTACCCGGAGGTAATTGTCCCATCGTGCCTTCCACTTCGACGTGGCCTTTGTGGCCGATCATGATAATTTCGTAATCTTGCTCATCGAGGCGGGCTACTTCTTTATGGACTTTGGTTACCAGAGGGCAGGTGGCATCAAAAACGCGGAAACCACGTTGTGCCGCTTCTTCCTGTACGGCTTTGGATACGCCGTGAGCAGAGTAAATCAGTGTTGCGCCCTTTGGGACATCCGCCAAGTTATCGACAAATATAGCACCTTTTGCCCGCAGATTGTCCACGACGAATTTGTTGTGAACGACTTCATGGCGGACGTAAATGGGCGCGCCGAATTCTTCGAGTGCACGTTCAACAATGCTGATGGCACGGTCAACACCGGCACAGAAGCCGCGGGGATTGGCAAGGATAATGGTTTTTTGAGTCATGTGTGTTCCGTTTTCAGACGGGCTTTGTGTCGTTTGAAGGTGTTTTTTTGTGCAGCAAACCATCTATTACCAAGCAAACTGCGCCAACGCAGATAAAGCTGTCGGCAATGTTAAATGCGGGGTAGAACCAGTTTTGCCAATAGAAAAGCAGAAAATCGACAACGTGGCCGTGAATCAGACGGTCAACCACATTGCCAATCGCGCCACCGATAATCATGGCAGCCCCCAGTTTACCCCAGCGGCCAAACTCATCACGCCAGATAGCTCGGGCCAAATACAGGCTGATAACGACTGCCAGACCTAAAAAGAAGAATTTTTGCCAGCCGCCTTGGTCGGCCAAAAAGCTGAATGCCGCGCCTGGATTATAGGCAAGGGTCAGGTCAAAAAAGTCTGGAATGATGTTGAGACGTTCGCCTTCGGTAAAGTGTTTCAAGATTTCCCATTTGCTCAGTTGGTCAAGAATGATGGCAACGAGGGAAAGTAAGAAAAAGGGCGTTTTTGCAGAAGAGGATGAACTCATGTTTTCAGGCGGTTTATGTAATAAAGGGCTTATTTTACCTGAAAGCAGGCTGGAAGTGTTTGCGATGGTATCGGCGTTAAGGCCGTCTGAAAATAGAAACGCCGCCACTTGAATATATCAAAGGGCGGCGGCGTGATAAGCATGTGCGGGCTTATTGATTCTTAAGCAATGGGAAGCCCAGTTTCTCGCGACTTTCAACGAATTTTTGAGCAACGATGCGGCTCAGTGCACGAATACGGCCAATGTAGGTTGCGCGTTCGGTAACGGAAATGGCACCGCGTGCATCTAAGAGGTTGAACGTGTGGCCGGCTTTGAGTACAAGCTCGTAAGCAGGCAGGGCAAGACTGGTGTCTTCAACTGCAAGCAGGCGTTTGGCTTGTTCTTCATAGTCGTTGAATTGGCGCAAGAGCCAATCGGCATCGCTGTATTCGAAGTTGTAGGTGGATTGTTCGACTTCGTTTTGATGATAAACGTCGCCGTAAGTGACGATGTTGCCATCAAGGGTTTTTGCCCAAACAAGGTCGTATACGTTTTCCACGCCTTGCAGATACATGGCGAGACGCTCAATACCGTAGGTGATTTCACCGAGTACAGGGGAGCAGTCGATACCGCCGACTTGTTGGAAGTAGGTGAATTGGGTTACTTCCATGCCGTTAAGCCAAACTTCCCAACCCAAGCCCCAAGCGCCGAGAGTAGGGTTTTCCCAGTCGTCTTCGACAAAGCGGATATCGTGTACTTTAGGGTCGATACCCAATTCGCGCAGGGAGTCGAGGTATAGGTCTTGAATATTGGCTGGCGCAGGTTTGAGCGCAACTTGGAATTGATAGTAGTGTTGCAGGCGGTTGGGGTTGTCGCCATAGCGGCCGTCTTTGGGGCGGCGGCTGGGTTGAACGTAAGCGGCAAACCAAGGCTCCGGGCCTAATGCACGCAGGCAGGTGGCTGGATGTGAAGTACCGGCACCAACTTCCATATCGAAAGGTTGGATAACGGTGCAGCCTTTGTCTGCCCAGTAATTTTGTAATTTGAAAATAATTTGTTGGAAGGTGAGCATGGTGGATGGAATAGATTGTAATAAAAAGGGTATTTTACTGTTTTGAGCCTGTTTTGGATAGGCTGAAGGAAGCAGCGCAGTTTATTTGCCGTCCAACAGGTTTGAAAAGGGGTCGTCTTCCGAAGAAACAGTGTATTTTTCTTGCGCCCATTCGCCTAAATCAATGAGTTTGCACCGTTTGCTGCAGAAAGGGCGGTAGGGGCTGTCGGTGTTCCAAACGACTTCTTTGTGGCAGGTCGGACATTTTACAACAGGAGTAGTCATGCAGTTTCTTTCAGTGATTGTGCAATAGATTGATAGTATTGATGCAAGCGGGCAACCTTGATTTTTGCTTCTTCCAAGCTATGGGTATTGTCTAATACATCGTCGGCATGAAGCAGTTTGTCAGATCGGGAAGCTTGGGTTGCCATGATTTGACGCGTTTGTTCTTCTGAAAAACCATTGCGTTGGTGTACGCGTTTGATTTGGACGGACTCCGGAACATCTACAACCAAAATGCGGTCGGTCTCCGCTTTAAATGCCGGATTCTCAATCAAAAGCGGTACATCGACAATGCCGTAAGTAGAGGAGGCAAGTTGTTGTTTCTGACGTTGGATTTTGTTTAAGATTAACGGTAGAAGCAGGTTTTCCAGTTGTTTTTTGGATTGAGGCCGTCTGAAAACTTCTTCCCGTAAAGCCATACGATTCAGACGGCCTTCATGATCAAAAACCTCATCGCCGAAAAGCTGGCGGATGGCAGGAAGGGCTTCGCCGTTTTCAGCGGTCAGTGAACGGCTGATGGCATCGGCATCGATAATGGGTACGCCAAGCTCGGCAAACATTTGGGCGATAGATGATTTGCCGCTACCGATACCGCCGGTCAAGCCTATCCATAATGTCATTATCGGAATCCTGATTGTACGAGCCACCATTGTACCAGTTGGGTAATAGGTGCATTGGCAACCAAAATAATCCATCCTGCTACAGCAAGGCTGGGACCAAAAGCAAAATATTGACCTTTACCGACGCGGGCAATGAGTGCGCCCACCAGTCCGACCAAGGCAGCCATGAAGATCAGAACAGGCAAAATTCCTACGCCCAGCCATGCCCCGATCGCGGCCAAAAGTTTGAAGTCGCCATTGCCCATGCCGATTTTACCGGTCAGAAGTTTATAGACGGCGCATAAAGCATAAAGGCTCATATAGCCTGCAATTGCGCCCCAAACGGCTGAAGGCAGGGGTACGAATGTGTCATTCAGATTAAACAACAGGCCGATCCAAATTAGGGGCTGAGTCAGGCTGTCGGGTAAATATTGAGTATCGGCATCGATAAAGGTCAGCGCAATCAATATGGCAGTCAAAATTAATCCGCCAATAGTCACCCATGACCAGCCGTATTGCCACGCGACAATACCGAATAAGACGCCTGTCAGCAGCTCAATCAACGGATAGCGTATGCTGATATGGGTTTTGCAGGCGTGGCATTTCCCACCTAGGAAAACATAGCTGAGGATGGGTATATTTTGCCAAAATCTGATCGGACTTTTGCATTCAGGACAGCGTGAATTCGGTTTACGCAGATTAAATGGCTGTTTTTCTTCGTCTGTCAGCTCGATGCCCAAATGTTCTTTGGAAAATTGTGTCCATTCACGCTCCATCATTATCGGCGTGCGATAAATGACGACGTTCAGAAAGCTGCCAATCAGTAATCCCAAAATAACGGCTAAAGGAATGGCGAATGGCGCAAGAACGGAGAGGGTGTCAATGGCAGAGTAAATACTATTAAGCATATCAACCTACGACATTACCCAAGTTAAACAACGGCAGATACATGGCAATCAGCAAGATACCGATGAGCGAACCCAATACCACCATGATGATAGGCTCCATCAAGTGAGACAATCGGGAGACGGAGTTGTCTACTTCATCTTCATAGAATTCGGCGGCTTTGTTCAGCATATCGTCCAAAGAGCCTGACTCTTCGCCGATGGCCGCCATTTGGATCACCATATTTGGGAACATATCTGTACTTTGCATACTGGATGTCAGCGACAGACCTTGGGTTACCTTGGCGCGGATGTCTTGAGTGGCTTCTTCATAGAGAATATTGCCGGATGCGCCTGCAACTGAATCTAATACTTCCACCAAAGGAACGCCGGCTGCGAAGAGGGTAGAAGTCGTACGCGCCCAACGGGCAATGGTCGCTTTACGGACGATGGTGCCAAAAACAGGCAGTCTCAAAATCAAAGCATCGATTCGTTTTTGGAAAGTAGGCGATTTTTCATGGAGTTTGTACAGTCCGAAGGCGGAAACAATCAAAAGGATGATCATAATCCAGCCATAATCGACGAATAAATCGGACAAGTTCATGACAAGTTGGGTAAGGCTTGGCAGCTCTGCACCCATATTGGCATAAACTTCTTTAAAGGCAGGCAGTACAAACATCATCATGATGAAGATAAGCGCAATCGCCACCACGATAATGGCAATCGGGTAGGTCAGTGCGGTTTTAACTTTTTTCTTAATGGCCTGGGTTTTTTCTTTATAGACAGCCAGTTTGTCCAATAGGCTTTCCAGTACGCCGCCGGATTCGCCTGCGCTGACCAGATTGCAATAGAAACGGTCGAAATATTTTGGATATTTGGAGAATGATTTACCCAATGCGCTACCTTGTTCGACATCGGAGCGAACCTGCATCAGCATTTCGGTCATGCTCGGATTGGAGTGGCCGCGCGCAACGATTTCAAAAGCCTGCATCAGCGGTAAGCCTGCCTTCATCATCGTTGCCAGTTGGCGGGTGAACACTGTAATGTCTTCTTGGGTAATACGGCGTTTGCGTGCGGTTTTGACTTTGCTGATACGCAAAGGGCGAATGCCTCTGCGTTGGAGTTTTTTGCGTGCTTCTTCTTCGTCTTTGGCAACTACTTCACCACGGACAAGACGTTCGGTCTCGGTATTTTTTCCTTCAAATGTAAAACGCTTGCCTTTGCTTCTTGAGCCGAACAGACTTCTTTTTTGCTCTGCTTGAGCCATGAGTTATCCCTTGTTAGTAAGAAATAAAGCGGACTGTTTCCCCGTGCCGCTTTATTTTAATTTTGAAAATATGGCAGTTTAGTCATTGGTATGAGCAGTCACTTCTTCCAACGAGGTCAGGCCTTGCATGACTTTCATGAGGCCGGCGCGACGCAAATCTACCATGCCTTCCTGATAGGCCATGTTCATGATATCAACTTCTGTACCGTTGTTCATAATGACCTTTTGCATTTCATCGCTGACCGGCATGACTTCATAAATACCGACGCGGCCTTTAAAGCCTTTGCCGCGGCAGCTGTCGCAACCAACCGGGCGGTAGAGTTTCCAATCTTGAGCCAAGTCCGCATCGGTAAAGCCGGCTTTTTTCAATGCCGGAACCGGCGGGCGCTCCACTTCGCGTTTGCAGTTTGGGCACAGTCTGCGCAACAGTCTTTGCGCCATAATCAGGCTGACCGAGCTGGCGATGTTGAAAGGCGCTACGCCCATGTTCAAAAGGCGGGACAGCGTGGCCGGTGCATTATTGGTATGCAGGGTAGAGAAAACCATGTGGCCGGTTTGGGCGGCTTTAATGGCGATGTCGGCGGTTTCCAAGTCACGAATCTCACCGACCATAATAATATCAGGATCTTGCCGCAAGAAGGATCGGAGTGCGGCAGCAAACGTCAGGCCTTGTTTTTCATTGACGTTGACTTGGTTGACGCCCGGCAGGTTAATCTCGGCCGGATCTTCTGCCGTTGAAATATTCACATCTTCCGTGTTCAAAATGCTCAGGCAGGTATAGAGCGAAACGGTTTTGCCCGAACCTGTCGGACCGGTAACCAATACCATGCCGTAAGGGCGGTTGATGGCCTCAAGCAGCATTTCTTTTTGGAAAGGCTCTAAACCGAGCTGGTCGATATTGAGCGATGTGCCATCGGAATTTAGGATACGCATCACCACTTTTTCGCCGAACAATGTCGGCAATGTGCTGACACGGAAGTCAATCGGACGGCCGTGTTTATGGAAGGCAATTTGAATTCTGCCGTCTTGCGGAATACGTTTTTCAGAAATATCCAAACGTGCCATCACTTTGATGCGCGATGCCAACTGGCCGCGTACGGCGACAGGCGGCTGTACGACTTCACGCAATTGTCCGTCCACACGGAAACGGACACGCGCCATTTGTTCGTAGAATTCAAAGTGGATGTCCGATGCGCCCGCGTTCAGGGCATCGGATAAAGTTTTGTGGATGAAGCGGGGGATAGGGCCGTCTTCAGCTTCTTCATTGTCGATATAAAGCGATTGAGATTGCTGCGTTGCTTCATGTTCGTCGTTGATTTCTTTCAGAATGGTGGTCGAGCGTTGGCCTAGCCATTCCAGCAATGAGCTGAGCTGGTCATCTGGCACTACGACCAAGTCGACACTTAAACCTGAAGCAAAAGCGATTTTTTGAAAGTTTTGGATTTGGGTCGGATCGGATACGGCGAAATAAACCTTGCGTCCGCGTTTGAAAATCGGAATGCAACGGTTTTGCACCATTTGCTCTTCCGTCAGAATGTCGCTGACTACATTATTGCGTGGGTAGTAGCGCAAATCCAAAAGAGGATAGCTGAATACGCGCGCGACTAATTCTCCCAAAGCTTTAGGGGAGATGATGCCGTCTGAAAACAGGTTGGGCAGGATTTCTTTGCCCGATTGTAAAAGGCTGTTGTAATGTTCCGCTTGTTGATTTGAGATGGTCTGGCTTTGAACCAAAACACGCAATAATCCGACACTCATTTTATTTTCCGTTTCTTGTGCAGTTTTCCCTTTAATTTAGAGGAAAGCCGTATTATTTTATCATTATTATGATTAAAGCATATATTTAATTATGCAAATCTGCTTAAGTTGCAAAGACATGCTTCTGCTTTAATTGTATTTTTATTTCAGACGGCCATTATAAAGCAAGGAGAATAGGCGTTAAACTCGATATTTTTGGATTATGATGAAAAAACAACAATTTTGTCGTATGAATCCAATCAATAACGAAATTATATTTCATGTTGTTATTGCTTGTTTGGAGATGGCAGAAAAGGTTGTTTTGATGGACAGACGGTTAGAGTTTGAAATATGAAAAGGCCGTCTGAAAAGCGGAAACACATAATTTCAGACGGCCTCTGTTTTTGATTCTCTTATCCGTAAATCTTGGTTCGGATTTCAACGAGGGCATTGATTGCCAAACTGCCGTTTACAGCTTCCGGTAAATCGGACTGGGCGAACAAATTTTCTACTTCGTTAATCAAGGTTTCTGCACGCACCAACAGTCCATCGTAAGGAAAAGAGCCGCGCTTGATGGCCAGCAATTCGTCACGATTGGGACGGCGTGGACGGATTTCGCCATGAAGGGCAATATCGCGCGCGGTTTCAAGCAGGCGGAAGGTGTGCATCATATTTTTTGCATCGTAACCGTGACCGTGCGCCTGCGTGCCTTGATAGCGTGTTTCGTTGCGTTCTGCCAGCCATTGTTGATAAGAGGCATATTCGCGGCAGTAGCTGCTGTATCCGTCTTGGTTGAAGGACAGATGGGCAAGCGGTGTTTCGCCTTCTGGAATGGTGCTGAGTGAAAGCGTTGTGGCTTCGGGTTTGGGTGCAATACCGTGGTAGCCAAGTGTGCCGTCGGCATCGTAAAACAGGGCATAAAGTTCTCGGGCGTGGGCTATTTTGATTAAGCCTGCACGCCTTTGTTCCATTCCGCGTTGTGCAAGCCAGTACTGTAACGGTACGGTTTGCCTGCCTTCTACGATGTGGCAGAAATCAAGGATGCTTTTCTTTTCAGACGGCATCGGATTGCTGATTTTTTTATTCAATCCCCGTGCTTTTTTGATTTGTCCGTAGGCATAGCCTGCAAAACTTTGCTGGCAGGTTTTAGAGATAAACCATTCGGTTTTGAACGCATCCATCAATGGCGAACGGTATCGCACACAGTCGGAAGGGGAAGCCAGCAGCTCCAGCGTGTTCGGATTGCTTTGCAGCAGCAATTCGATAAACCGTCCCAGTTCGTAATACACAATATCGTTGGTTTCATTGCTGATTTGCGGGATGTATTCCATACCGTAAAACATGGATTTGGGCAGGTAAAACACGCCTTTGATGTCGGTATCGGACTCGGGCGTTGCCAAACCGTAGGCACGGCTGCCGGACACGGCTTCAAGCAGAATCAGGTTTTGCGTGTGCAAGTCTTCGAGGGTCAGCATATTCAGACGGCCTTTTACGGATAAATGGTTGCCAAGGTGGAACGGAATAATTCGTTCAAAGGCCCACTATCGGCAGGTTCGGCAGGTTCGGCAGTAGAGGCAGACAAGGCAGAAACTTCGTTATATAGATCAATAGTCAGCTTTTGCAGCTCTGGCGATAATGTGTGCAGATAACTTTCGTCTTGTCCTGTTTTCAATGCGACTAGATCAGTAATTTGGGTAGCACAATCTGTCTGCCACTCATTCATCAACTCAACCAAAGTCATTGGCGGAATACCGCCTTGTTTCACTGCCCAGCGTGCCGCCAATAAAGGACGCAAGACGTAAAACCATTTCTTCAATTTAATCGGCTGCGCCAAATCCATGGCTTTCAAAGCATTGCCGGCGATACCGCGATAATGGTGCAACAACGCGGCGGCTTGGACGTATTGGGGCGCAAGTTTGTTCAGACGGCCTATGAATGCCTCATCTTGTGTATAAACAATCGGAGAACGCAGCCATTCCAGCAATACGGCATTGCTTTTTCTCAACAGGCGCAAAGCCTTGCGGATGTCCCAGCCGCCTACGTCAAACCATTGGTTTTCAATAAATTCAAACGTATCTTTTGCTTCATCAATTTGCAGATAATGTTCTTGCGGACGGATATAAATGGAGCGTACATCATAATCGCTGTCGGGCGAAGCAAAGCCCCATGCGCGGCTTCCGCTCTCCGCCGCCAGCAGAAAATGCAGTGGTTCGGCAAGTGAAATTTGAGTCAGTTTTTCTTGAATAGTTTGTTTCATTACGTTTTCCTAATTTTTACAGAAAGGCCGTCTGAAACTGAGTAATCAGGTTTCAGACGGCCTTTTAACTATTTAAATCCGATAGGATTGATTAGGCTTTGTTTTTCAGACGGCCATGCAATTCCTGTACGCTGTACACGCCCAAGTGCTCGCGGCTTTTTGCGCCTTCGCTCATGGCTTCTCCGCCGGCGATGGTGGTGTATTGCGGTACGCGTTGGGTGAGGGAGGTGCGGCGGATGCTGTGGCTGTCGGTAACAGATTGCACTGTGCTGCCGACGGTGTTGACCACCAGTGCGATTTCGCCGTTTTTAATTGCGTCCACGATGTGTGGGCGGCCTTCCTGCACTTTGTTGACCGCTTGCACGATGATGCCGTGTTCTTTCAAGTATTCGGCGGTACCGCGTGTGGCGCAGACACCGTAGCCGAGTGCTTGGAAGTTTTGTGCGGTTTTGACGATGAGCGGTTTGTCTTCGTCGCGTACGGCGAGGAATACTTTGCCTGTTGTACTCAAGCGTTCGCCTGCGCCGAGTTGGGCTTTGAAGTAGGCTTCGCCGAAGCTTGCGCCTACGCCCATGACTTCGCCGGTAGAGCGCATTTCAGGGCCGAGAATGGTGTCCACACCCGGGAATTTGATGAATGGGAACACGGCTTCTTTAACGGCATAGAAGTCCGGGATAACTTCTTTTTCTACGCCTTGCTCTTTCAGCGAAATGCCTGCCATCACGCGTGCGCCGACTTTGGCGAGCGGTACACCGGTGGCTTTGGATACGAACGGTACGGTACGGCTGGCGCGTGGGTTCACTTCCAGTACGAAGACCACGCCGTCTTGTACGGCAAACTGTACGTTCATCAAGCCGACCACGCCCAGTGCGTATGCCATGGCTTTGGTTTGACGGCGGATTTCGTCTTGAATTTCTTCGTCCAATGAGTATGGAGGCAATGAGCAGCCGGAGTCGCCGGAGTGGATACCTGCTTGTTCGACGTGTTGCATGATACCGCCGATCACGACATCTTGGCCGTCTGAAACGCAGTCTACATCCACTTCGATGGCGTTGTTCAAGAAGAAGTCGAGCAATACGGGGCTGTCTTCGGAAACTTGTACGGCTTCGCGCATGTATTTTTGCAACTCTTCGGCAGAGTGAACAATCTGCATGGCGCGGCCGCCGAGTACGTAAGAAGGACGGACAACCAACGGATAACCGATTTCTTCGGCTTTAACGAGGGCTTCTTCTTCGTTGTGGGCGATGCGGTTAGGCGGTTGACGCAGGCCTAAGTCGTTCAACACTTTTTGGAAACGTTCGCGGTCTTCGGCGGCGTCGATACTGTCGGCGGATGTGCCGATGATGTTTACGCCGTTTTCAACCAATGCGTTGGCGAGTTTGAGCGGGGTTTGACCACCGTAATGCACAATCACGCCCCACGGGTTTTCGGTGCGGACGATTTCCAACACGTCTTCCAGCGTCAGCGGCTCGAAATAGAGGCGGTCGCTGGTGTCGAAGTCGGTGGACACGGTTTCGGGGTTGCAGTTGACCATAATCGTTTCAAAGCCCGATTCGCGCAGGGCGAGCGCGGCGTGAACGCAGCAGTAGTCAAACTCGATGCCCTGACCGATGCGGTTCGGGCCGCCGCCGAGAATCATCACTTTTTTACGGTCGGAAGGACGCGCTTCGCATTCCTCTTCGTAAGTAGAGTAGAGATAGGCGGTTTCGGTGGCAAACTCGGCGGCGCAGGTGTCGACGCGTTTGTAAACCGGATGCAGGTTCAGCGCGTAGCGGTGTTCGCGGACTTCTTTTTCGCTTACGTTCAATAATTGTGCCAAACGCTTGTCAGAGAAGCCTTTGCGTTTCAGACGGCGTAAAGCGGCATAATCCAAGTCTTGTAATTGGCCGTCTGAAACTGATTTTTCTTCTTTCACCAAGTCTTCGATTTGTGCCAAGAACCAAGGATCGATGGCGCAGATTTCGTGGATTTCTTCCAGCGTGAAGCCTGCACGGAACGCATCGGCTACAAACAGCATACGTTCGGGGCCGGGGTTCGCCAGTTCGCGGCGGATTTCCGCTTTGTCTTCGCTGCGCGGATTGAAGCCGCACAAGCCTGTTTCCAAACCGCGCAAGGCTTTTTGGAAGCTTTCTTGAATGGTACGGCCCATCGCCATCACTTCGCCCACCGATTTCATCTGCGTGGTCAGGCGGTCGTCTGCGGCAGGGAATTTTTCAAATGCGAAACGCGGGATTTTGGTTACCACATAGTCGATGGAAGGCTCGAACGACGCAGGCGTGCGGCCACCTGTAATATCGTTGCGCAACTCGTCCAGCGTAAAGCCGACAGCCAGCTTCGCCGCCACCTTCGCAATCGGGAAGCCCGTCGCTTTGGAAGCCAGCGCGGACGAACGGCTCACGCGCGGGTTCATCTCAATCACAATCATCTCGCCGTTTTCAGGGTTTACCGCAAACTGAACGTTCGAGCCGCCCGTGTCCACGCCGATTTCGCGCAACACTGCCAACGAAGCATTACGCATGATTTGGTATTCTTTGTCGGTCAATGTTTGTGCAGGCGCAACAGTGATGGAGTCGCCGGTATGCACGCCCATAGGGTCGAAGTTTTCAATCGAGCAGATAATGATGCAGTTGTCGTTTTTATCGCGTACAACTTCCATCTCGTACTCTTTCCAGCCGAGAACGGACTGCTCAATCAGCAACTCATGCGTAGGTGACGCATCAAAACCGCGTTCGCAAATCGCCAGAAACTCGTCTTTATTGTAGGCAATGCCGCCGCCCGAACCGCCCATGGTGAAAGACGGACGAATCAGCGTCGGGAAGCCGACCTGTTCCTGTGCCGCCAAGGCTTCGTTCATGGTGTGGCAGACAAAAGATTTCGGGCAGGAGAGACCGATTTTTTCCATCGCTTCTTTAAAGCGGCCGCGGTCTTCCGCCTTGTCGATGGCATCTTCCGTCGCACCAATCAGCTCGACATTGTATTTCGCCAGCACGCCGTTGCGCGCCAAATCCAGCGCACAGTTCAGCGCAGTCTGGCCGCCCATGGTAGGCAGAATCGCGTCAGGACGCTCTTTAGCAATAATTTTTTCCACCGTCTGCCACATAATCGGCTCGATGTAGGTAACATCCGCCATTTCAGGGTCGGTCATGATGGTGGCGGGGTTGGAATTCACCAGAATGACTTTATAGCCTTCTTCACGCAAAGCCTTACAGGCCTGTGCGCCCGAATAGTCAAATTCGCAGGCCTGACCGATAACGATAGGGCCGGCGCCGATGATAAGGATAGATTTTAGGTCGGTACGTTTAGGCATTTTTACTTTCTCACAAGATATTCAGGTTTTTAAATTTCATTATTGAGCAACTATTTCATAACCAAGAGTCTGCTTAACATGTTCAATAAAATTGTCAATACTATCTTTTCTCCATTGGGAACAAACTGATATTTGTTCACCATTTTTTAATTGAATGATTTCTTTATCCTTAATATAAAATCTACCTTCTTTTTGATAATCTTTAAGCTCGCTAAATATATTCAATACACCATTTGAGCCTTGTAATTTTTTAGGGAAAATTTGACTCAATTGGGTAAAGTTGGTTTCTGGGTTGTCTTTGCAATATTTTTTAACAACTTCCAAAACCAAACGGCCTTTTGTTAGGTTAGATTCACCATTAAATATATATTTTGTATAATCTCTGCTGTTAAATTCACGTTTTATTTCTTGATCTGAATTTTTCTTTTCTTTGATTTTTAGCTGATATTCTTCGGTCTCTTTAACAGGAATGATAGTATCTACATCCCAAATCAGGTCATTGTTTATTTCATATTGAGTAATCTTGATACATTTGATATCCAAGCCCTGCTCATTTAACCATAATACAGAATTGGTTAATTCTCTAGAGAAGTCTTGATTGACCAGAATAATTCTAATGTTATCAAAATCTAATTTGTCGATTTCTTGGTCTAAGAAATAGGTAATATCTTCCTCTGCATTTCCCTGTGCGTAATCTTGGTAATGCCTTATAACGTCTTGGATACTAAATAGCCTAATCATTGAGGCATAGCGGATGGCTTGTAAGTCCATGTGGAAACCGTCGTCATTCCGCTTCAGTTCTATTACAACCAGTTTCCCAGATTTATCCAGTGCTAATAAATCTAACCGTTTCTTAGAATCTTCACATGGGGACAGTTCTTCGCTGATAATAAGTAAATCTTCGCCTAAAATTTTAGGATTGGATTTAATAATGTTCTGTACATCCCGCTCTTTTATGTGATTGTCTTTGAATGCTATTAAATTCTGTACAGTAGCAGTTTGATCAATTTTATTAATTTTAAAGATGCTCATATGGTTAATTTCGTTCCGCTGTTTTAGTGTTGTTCTATTATCTGTAGTAAGCGTAGCAAGCCCCGTAGCCCGCATGTAGGGTGTGTGCGGTACGCACGCACGCGTTCTCCATTTTCCCTGCAACCTCAACCCACCGCGTGCGTACCTTGCGGCACACACCCTACCGACGGGTTCAAAGGTCGTCTGAAAAAACGCTCGCGGCGTTTGTTCCATATGCCTTGCGATAAAGGCCGCCTGAAAAATTCCTGCTGTTGATATTTCGGGCATTCTTTTTCAGACGACCTTTTGCGTTTTTATGTTGCACAGGCCGTCTGAAAACTTCCTTAAAAACTAGTGACAAACGTAATCAAACCCAAAATGATACCGGGGGCGTTTGCCAGTATGATGGGGTAGTCGCGTTTTTCTTTCAAAAAGCCGTAGGCAAACCATAATGTGCAGTTGATGGCGGCGACGAGGGGTTGCAACGGCGAGCCGGGGTTGCCGGCAAGGTTGTTTTGGATTTGCGGGATATAAGAAACGTACATACCGACGGCGGCCAGGGTGGCGACTACGGAGAGGATGCGCATTTGTTTTTCAGTCATGGGAGTTTCCTTTCTGACTTGAGTTACAGGGTTTTGAACTGCTTGATTTTCAGACGGCCTGCCGGATTTGACGGCCGTCTGAAAAATTCGCTTTATTGCTTCGCCGCTTTCATATTGTCAATGAATTTGTCGAACAGATAGCCGACATCCTGCGGGCCGGGGCTGGCTTCGGGGTGGCCTTGGAAGCAGAATACAGGTTTGTCTGTCAGCTCGATGCCTTGCAAGGTGTTGTCAAACAAGGATTTGTGGGTAATCCGTGCGTTGGCGGGCAGGGTGTCGGCATCGACGGCGAAACCGTGGTTTTGGCTGGTAATGACGACTTTGCCGCTGTCCAAATCTTGTACTGGATGGTTGGCACCGTGATGGCTGAAGCGCATTTTCAGGGTTTTGGCGCCGATGGCGAGGCTGATCAGCTGGTGTCCCAAACAAATGCCGAAAATCGGTTTGCCGCTTTCCATCAGTTTTTGTACGGCTTTGATGGCGTAGTCGCAAGGCTCGGGGTCGCCGGGGCCGTTGGACAGGAATACGCCGTCAGGATTGAGTGCCAATACTTCTTCCGCGCTGGTTTGTGCGGGAACGACGGTCAGGCGGCAGCCGCGTGAGGCGAGCATGCGCAGGATGTTGGTTTTGACGCCGAAATCGTAGGCGACGACGTGGTAAGGCTGTTCGGAAGGGGTAACGAAACCTTTGCCCAATTCCCATTCGCCTTCGGTCCATTCGTAAGTTTCTGTGCAGGAAACTTCTTTTGCCAAATCTTTGCCGACCATGCTGCCGAATGCGGCAATCAGTTCTTGTGCTTTTTCAACGGTGGCATCTGCACCGGTCAAGATTGCACCGCCTTGTGAACCTTTTTCACGCAACAGGGTGGTCAGGCGGCGGGTGTCGATATCTGCGATGGCGACGGTTTTGTTGCGTACCAAATAGTCGTGCAGGCTTTCGGAGGCGCGGAAGTTGCTGTGCAAGAGCGGCAGGTCGCGGATAATCAAGCCTGCGGCATAAACGCTGCGGCTTTCTTCATCTTCGGCGTTGGTGCCGGTATTGCCGATGTGGGGGTAGGTGAGGGTAACGATTTGTTTGCAGTAGGAAGGGTCGGTCAGGATTTCCTGATAGCCGGTCATGGAAGTGTTGAACACGACTTCGCCGGAAGTCGAACCTTCGTAACCGATTGATGTGCCGTGAAATACGCTGCCGTCAGCGAGAACGAGAAGAGCCGGAGTGGTCATGATGGAATCCTGTTTGCCTGATGATGGTCGGTTCGAAAAAATGGGTCGGGCCGTCTGAAAAATAAAATTGTTTACAAAAAAGACAGCCTTCGGAAATCTCGGCTAAAAAAAAACACGCTCCGCAGCTTTGATTTTGCTGTGTAACGTGCTTTTTCAGACATAGCGGTCTATGCCGTAGAAGCAGTGTATTTTAAGTCAAAGTAATAGGAATTTCAAGCGTAGAGCCAATAATCGATAATTTAAAAACGTTTTATCTTTACGGTACAGTCCCTTGCTTTTGGAATGCCTGATGAATAAGGTTGAACTAAATATTCAGTCAGGCCGTCTGAAAACTGAGCAGGCAGATTGTTTCATTTTTGTTGTGCTTGAAATGCGCGCTTAGGGAAATTCAGCCGAATCAAACATGAAACAGGCTGTTTATGCTAAAATCGTAGCCCCATAAAAAATAAAAACAACGTCATTTTTAACTGAGATTATCCGATGAAAAAAGAACACATTATGCAAAACGCTCCATCAGGCCGCCATCGCCTCATTCATGCAAGCATCGCTTCCGCTTTAGCCCTCATTAGCTTTTCCGTTCAGGCAAATCCCCAGCAATCTAAAGAAAAGAATGGTTTTGCCGAAATTCCGTTTTACCTGAAAAACGTAAACGAGCCTATTGGCCAGCCCAGAGTCAAACACAATATTATGTTTTTGATTGATGACTCGGGCAGTATGTTGGCTGATGCTAAGGGTGAATATCATGTAGATGATAAGAATAGAAAAATCAATATTGCAAAATCGGCATTAAAGAAGATTTTGGAGCGGTATAAAGATCAGTTTAACTGGGGCTTGCAGACTTTACATAATAATCCTCGGTATTGGAAATGGGATGAGGAAAAAAGGAAAAAGGATAATGCTCTTTACGCATATGCAGAATTGTCTAGCCCCGACGATGACAAAGGCGATATGAAGGATTCTGATGGCTTTACGGATGGTTCTGCCGGTCGAAACTGGGAATATGTCAGGAAAAAGGTAGACGAGATGTTGGCTTACCAAGCTACGCCGACAACGCGCCGTTATTATGAAGTTGTCAAAAATTTCGTTATTCCAAATATTAAATACCGTTGTCAAAAATCCTATGTTGTCGTGGTTTCTGATGGCGATGCCAATATGAGTTGTAGCAATCAGGCCTCTGGAGAAGACCCACGTAAATCTCCCAATACTAACTTCAATTATGACCGAAAATATTATTATTCAAACTATTACCGTGCTATTGATCGTAGCTCGGATGAGGTCTATGAATATTTTGGGCCGTCTGAAGTAAAAGCTTATGAAAATAAACATGGGCAAGGTAAGGAATTTTCAGGAATCGGCCTTAAAGGTGAAGTATATTTTGATCTGCCAAATTATGATCCGAGATTGGATACTCCTGAAGGGAAGAAAAAGTTTCAATGCCAATATACTGATTATGCAAAAGATGATGATTCAGGGGATTGGGTGCTTTTAGGTGAAAAAGATGGTAAACGAGAAGTCAAAGGCATTGGCGAAATTATTGTTCCTTATTGGGATAGGAACTATGAGGATGAAAAACGCGGTATGCGTTTCTTTAGCCAGACTTTGGCAGAAAAAGATATTAAACCTGCGATTAAGTCAGAAAATCGTCTAGATGCTGCGATTAAGCCAGAGGATCGTCGAGATGCTGCAGGCAAGAGCTGGGATGGTGATCCAAGCGATCCTAAGGGCGTAGATTATAGCAAGCAATTGGTTCAGACTTTTACCGTGGGCTTTGGTGAGGGAATCTCTAAAGTCGGGAGAGATTATCTGGAAAAGGGTGCCAGTCGCCCGGAATGGTATTTCAATGCCTCAAAACCTGAAAAGTTGCTTGAGGCCTTTAAAACCATTATCGACAATATTGAAACTGACAGCAAAATAATGAAATTTGAAGGGGCAGCTTCAACTGCGCCGGTGACGACCAGTACAGGTATTCCCAATATGGCGGCAACGGTTCATTTAAATACCGGCTCTTGGAGCAGTCAGTTGCGGTTTTATAAATTAAACCGCAATGGTACGCCTATTAATACGACTGAGTTTGTTCAGCCATCATTTAATAACCGTCTTACTTTGGTTAATGATGGCAGTAAGACCTATTTCATCGATAGCGTTGCAGATAATGAGGCTTCAAACGCCGATTTTGGCATTTCAGACGGCAGTGCGAAAGATGAGTTGAAGTTGGAATGGAAAAATGCATTGTTGAAATGGACTGGCCGAGCAGGTAGTGATGAAGCCATCAAAGCGGATGCAGAGGCAAAAGGTTATAGTCAGTCTTATCGTATCCGTCCGACTGACCCTAATGATCCAAATAAAGATGAACGTAATTTGGGCGATATTTTAGACGGTTCGGTTGCGGCTATTGGCAATAAGCGCGACAACCGTCAAGAGTTTTTGGTTGCCGCTGCCAATGACGGTATGGTACATATTTTCCGTAATGGTACGCCTAGCAATCCTTATGACTTGAAACTCAGCTATATTCCGGCAGGTATGGAACGTGAGGACGAGAAAGGTCAAGCAACAACTTTGGGCAAAGTCCTGAAGGATATTGCTCGTGAGGGCTATGGCTCCAGCACGCCACACCGCTATATGGTCAATGGTGGCTTTGTTCTCCGTCAAACACCTGATAAACAAACCTTTATGTTTGGTGCAATGGGTCAGGGCGGACGCGGTGCATATGCGTTGAATATTGATGCGGTAGCTAACAGTGATCGTAGTAGTTGGAATACGACTGTGCCTTTGTTTGAAACAAAAAAAGGCACTGGCAATAAGCTGGGTTATACCATTGGTTCGACACAAATCGGCCGTGTTTCCATCAAGCGCGATACCACTCCGGTCAATTTGAAATCTGATGTGCGCTATGCGGGTTTCTTGGCCAGCGGCTATCGTACTGAAGATGTGAACAGTGTCGACAATGAAACGGCTTTATATGTCTATGATATGACAGGTAAAGAAGCTGGTACGCAAGATACCGGCAAAAATGTTTCTAGTGCCGGTAATCTCTTGGCTAAAATTCCTGCACCGAATGGCAAAGGTGGCCTCTCCACCCCCACTTTGGTAGACACCGATTTTGACGGTATTGTCGATATTGCCTATGCAGGCGACCGTTATGGCAATATGTTCCGCTTCGACTTGAGAGGTAAAACCCCGTCTGAATGGTCGGCGCAAATGATTTTCCAAGGTTCGGGTAATCAACCGATTACGTCTGCGCCTGCGGTATCACGTCGTGGTAAAGACAAGTATGTCGTCATTTTTGGTACGGGTAGCGAGATTTATCAGAATGAACTAGAAGGTACCAACGGACAAATCAATGCCGTTTATGGTATTTACGACGATGTGTCTACTGATGAATCTAAAAAAGCGGTTTTGGCAAACAGCAGTGAGTTGGAGCAGCAAACCAGAGAAAGTGACGGCGAACATATTTATGTCAGCAACAATAAGGTTGGTGAAGGCAAAAAAGGCTGGAGTCTGACTTTAGGTCCGAATGAACGTGTGACTGTCAAACCGACGATGATTTTGCGTACAGCTGTTCTGACCATTCGTAAGTATGAAAGCAAAACAATTCATACTGATTCTTCCAGTACCGATGTTTGTTTGCCGGACAGCACGTCCACACAAACGACAGCGAAAACGATTATTCTGGGCGTAAATGCCGAAAACGGCGGCCGTTTGGGCTTGCGTGATGCTCGTATCTCCAGTAAGGATCGTAAGTTTATCAGGCGCGAGAATAATGGCCAGATTGATTACGCCAACGGTATGACTTTTGATGGCGTTATCAACTTTACTTATATGAATTCCAGTAAAGCCGACGATTCTCCGGTAACTGCCGATGGCGATAGTGGTGGCACGGGTACGGATAAGGAGCTGAACGCCACGCCGAGCGTGCCAAATAATAAATGTTTTGCAACCAAAGGTGATCGCAGTCTCTTGTCTAACCAACTGGTCAGCCTAAAAGTAGAAGGCCGTACATGCGGACTCAAACGTATCAGCTGGCGTGAATTGTTCTTTTAATTTGTAAGGCTTGAATATCGAGGCCGTCTGAATTTTTCAGACGGCCTTTTCTGTTGAGTAGTAGTAATTCAAAAATGTTGGATTGGTGGATAGAAAAGCTTGTTTGAGGGCAAAACAAGCTTTGATCAAATTGAAAGCTTGGATAGAGCTAAACGACAGATTTGGACTATTCTTTTTTTAAATTTCTACCATTTGGCTGATAAGTTAAAAGGCCGTCTGAAAAGTATCTTTTCAGACGGCCTTTGATTTAAAGAGAACGAGTCAAGGAGCGCATTGTTAGATGCTGTTTTTAATGATTTTCCGCAGGGTGGAGAGTTGCCGGCGGCTGACGGGCAACGGGGTCGGAATATCGAGAATTTTAGCGCTCCACGTGGATGCGGATTCATCGTTTTCGTCATCGTCCAGTCGAATCAGACTGTCGAGGGTGTGGCGGAAGACGAGGGCATTGCGGTGGATGCGGATGACTTTGTCGCCCAGCAATTCTTCCCAGTAAACCAAGGTCTTCGGTAATTCGTAGCTTTGGCCGTCGCCAGTAAACAGATAGACGGTTTTGTGTTCCGCCATCAGGTAACGCGCCTGTTGCCATGGAATTTCAACCATGCGTTCGCGGTTGTACACTTTGAAATGGGTAAAACTGTCTGCTTTTTCGCGGTTTTTCTCGATGATGCGGTCAAGCGCGGTTTGCAGGCGGGTCATTTTGATCGGTTTGAGCAGATAGTCTGCGGCAGCCAGCTCAAATGCGCGCAGGGCGTGTTCTTCGTAGGCTGTGGTGAAGACAATTTCCGGCTGGCGCTTGGCGGTACGCTTAATGCGTTCGACAAATTCGAGACCGTCGATTTCCGGCATGCCGATGTCGGCAAAGACGATGTCAACTTCGTGGACGCTCAGCCACTCCAATGCTGGCATGGCATGGTGAAAGACGTTGAGCAGTACGACATTGCACTCTTCCAATAATACACGTAAGCGTTCTGCTGCTAATACTTCGTCTTCTACAATAATGGCACTTGGCATAGCGGTATTCTTTTTGTTGTATCGTGGGAGATCTGTCGCGCTTTGTCGTCCTTGATAACGCGTCAGCCGTATGTTGTTGTCAGCTTGAAATTATCAGTTTGTGACAATTTTAGGAAATTTTTAAAATATACATGATTTTTCGCTTCTTGGGCATGGTTTGGGATGAATCGGAAGATTACTTACATAATTTTATGAAATATTGTAATACCTAGAGTAATTTTGTTGTAATTGCGCTAATTCAGTCCGTGATAATGGACGATTTTGGGATTTTGTCCATTTGCCAGTGTACCACCGCCCAATCAAGCAATTCCTGCGGACGGTTCACGGTAGGTGCATCGGGTAGGTTGAGGTAGGTTAGGACTTGGCGTAGGAGTTGTTCTTTTTGATTCAAATCCAAAGCCGGGGCAAGGGTTTGTTTCGACCATTTTTGCCCTTGGTTGTTGGTCAATAGGGGAAGGTGGGCGTAGGCCGGTGTGGGAACGCCGAGGCATTGTTGCAGATAGATTTGGCGTGGCGTGGAAACGAGCAAGTCCTGACCGCGGACAATATGCGTTATTCCTTGGTCGGCATCGTCAGCAACCACGGCAAGCTGATATGCCCAATAGCCGTCGGCACGAAGTAGGACAAAATCGCCGATGTCGTGCGCCAGATTTTGTGCGTAATGTCCGACAATGCCGTCTGGAAAACCGATTACGCGATCGGGCACTTGAATGCGCCATGCCGGCGTTTTGTTTTGCGTGTCGGGTCTTTGCTGAGGATTGCGGCAACGGCCGTTATACACAAATCCGTCTGCGCCATGTGTTGCCGCCGCCTGCCAGTCTTTGCGGCTGCAATAGCAGGGATACACCAGCCCGGCTGCTTTAAGGCGGTCGAGGGTGTCTTGATATAGGTCGTAACGGCGGCTTTGATAGGCGATTTCGCCGTCCCACTCAAAGCCGAAAGCTTCAAGCGTGCGCAAAATGTCGTCGGCGGCGCCGGGCATTTCACGCGGGGGGTCAAGGTCTTCAATGCGGACCAGCCATTTACCCTGATGAGCGCGCGCGTCAGCATAGGAGGCGACGGCGGTCAGCAGGGAGCCGATATGAAGCAGGCCGGTAGGGCTGGGGGCGAAACGTCCTATATACATGGCAGGGTGTTTGTGTAGGGCAGGGTAAGTATGCCTGCACGGTATTCAAATCATGATAGAAAAGGGCGTGCCGTACACGCCCGAATTTGGGTTTCAGACGGCCTGAGACTTTTCAAAATGATTTAAGTTTCTCGGCCGTCTGTTCAATCCGCTTAAGCCAAGGGAGCCAGCAGTTTGGCAAAAGCGTCTTCAAATTGTTTCAAACCGTCTTCCTGCAAACGCGTTGCCAAAGTTTCGACATCAATGCCGAGTTTGGCGGTTTCGGCAAGCTGCGCTTGGGCTTCGTCCACACCTTCGGTCAACGTGGCTTTGGCGGTACCGTGGTCGATAAAGGCTTTGAGTATCGCATCGGGAACGGTGTTGACGGTATGGGCGCCAATCAGGCTGTCAACGTACAACGTGTCAGGATAGGCAGGGTTTTTCACGCCTGTGGATGCCCACAAAAGTTGAACGCGGTTGGCACCTTTTTCGGCAAGTGCGGCAAATTCGCTGCTGCTGAAGTATTGCGCCCAATCTTGATAGGCGGCTTTGGCCAGCGCGATGGCAACTTTGCCTTTGAGGTGGTCGGGCAGGGTAGCGTCCAATGCGGCATCGACACGGGAAATAAAGAAGCTGGCGACAACTTGGATATGGGAAACGTCGTGTCCCGCTTCCAAACGTTTGGCAATGCCGCGCGCGTAGGCCGCATAGGCTTTGAGGGTTTGGGCACGGGAGAAAAGCAGGGTTAGGTTGACGCTGATGCCGTCTGAAACGAGGGTTTCGAGTGCTTCGATGCCTTCGTCGGTTGCCGGTACTTTAATCATGGCATTTTTACGGCTGATGGCGGCGTGCAGGCGGTGCGCTTCTTCAACCGTGCCTTGTGCGTCTTTGGATAATTCGGGCGAAACTTCGAGGCTGACGAAGCCGGTTTTGCCGCCGGTGGATTCATGTTCGGCAAGGCACACGTCGCAGGCGGCTTGTACGTCGGCAACCGCCATGATTTCGTAGCGTTGTTTCGGGGTCAGGTCTTGTTGTTTGAGTGCGGCTACTTCATCGGCGTACAGGGCATCGCCTGCAAAGGCTTTTTGGAAAATGGCAGGATTGGAAGTTACGCCGCACACGCCCTGTTTGAGCATTTCGGCCAATTCGCCGCTTTGTACCAGCGAACGGGAGAGGTTGTCCAACCAGATTTGTTGTCCTAATGCTTTAACGTCCGATAAAATAGTCATCTCTGATTCCTTTTACATAATAGGTTTGTTTGTGAAGTGGCGGTAATGCTACGCCGATTCGATGAATTTGAACAGTTTACAGCTGATTAATTTGGGCAAAACAAACCTAAATTCAAGCATGAAAGGCGGCTTTGATGGCGGAAAACACAATTTATCTCGACTGGGCACGCGATGTATTAGATACGGAAGCCGAAGGTTTGCGTGAAATTGCGGCAGCTTTGAACCATGATTTTGTCCGTGCGGCGGAAGCGTTGTTGCACTGCAAGGGCAGGGTGGTCATTACCGGCATGGGCAAGTCCGGACACATCGGCCGCAAAATGGCGGCAACCATGGCTTCCACCGGTACGCCTGCGTTTTTCGTCCATCCAGCCGAAGCGGCGCACGGCGATTTGGGCATGATTGTGGACCACGATGTCGTGGTTGCCATTTCCAATTCCGGCGAAAGCGATGAAATTGCGGCGATTATTCCAGCGTTGAAACGCAAAAACATCACGCTTATCTGCATCACTGCCCATCCGACTTCCACCATGGCGCGGCATGCCGATATTCACATTACCGCGGCGGTTTCCAAAGAAGCCTGCCCGCTCGGTCTTGCGCCGACTTCCAGTACGACTGCCGTAATGGCCTTGGGCGATGCGTTAGCGGTTGTATTGCTGCGCGCACGAGCGTTCACGCCCGACGATTTTGCTTTAAGCCATCCGGCCGGCAGCTTGGGCAAACGCCTGCTGTTGCGCGTGGCGGATATTATGCACAAAGACGAAGCCCTGCCTGCCGTTTTGTTGGGTACGCCGTTGAAAGAGGCCATTGTCCGCATGAGTGAAAAAGGTTTGGGCATGTTGGCGGTAATCGATGCCGAAGGCCGTCTGAAAGGCGTATTTACCGATGGCGACTTGCGCCGTCTGTTTCAAGAACGCGACAGCTTTGCCGGTTTGAAAGTGGACGACATCATGCACGCTTCGCCGAAAACCATCTCCGCTGACCGTCTTGCCACCGAAGCTTTGAAAGCCATGCAGAGCGGCCATGTGAACGGTTTGTTGGTGGTCGAAGAAAACGGCATGCTGATTGGCGCGCTGAATATGCACGATTTATTGATGGCACGAATTGTCTGAATCGACGGTAAAAACGTTTTCAGACGGCCTTATGCTAGAATAGGCCGTCTGAAATAAGGAAACCTTATGCAAAACCTCTCTTCCGACCTGCAACAACGCGCTTCAGGCATCAAACTGCTGATACTGGATGTGGACGGCGTTTTGACCGACGGCCGCATTTTTATCCGTGACAACGGCGAAGAAATTAAATCGTTCCACACTTTGGACGGACACGGTTTGAAAATGCTTCAGGCCGGCGGCGTGCAAACAGCGATTATTACCGGCCGCGATGCGCCTTCCGTCGGTATCCGCGTGAAGCAGCTCGGTATCAACTATTACTTCAAAGGCATTCACGACAAACGTGCCGCCTATGCCCAATTACGCGAACAGGCCGGTGTGGAGGAGCATGAGTGCGCCTTTGTCGGCGACGATGTTGTCGATTTGCCCGTGATGGTGCGTTGCGGATTGGCGGTCGCCGTCCCTGAAGCGCATTGGTTTACTTTGCAATACGCCCATTATGTAACCCGACGTTCCGGCGGCGCAGGCGCGGTGCGTGAAGTGTGCGATTTGATTATGCAGGCGCAAGGTACGCTTGAACCTGCTTTGAAAGAGTATGTACGATGAAAATCAGATGGCGTTACGGAATCGCTTTTCCGCTGGTGTTGGCCGTTTCACTCGGCGCATTGGCGGCGTGGCTCGGCCGCATCAGCGAAGTGCAGGTCGAAGAAGTCGTCCTCAATCCGAATGAGCCGCAATATTCGATGAAAGGTATCAACGGCAAACGTTTTGACCAAGAAGGCCGTCTGAAAGAAAACCTGAGTGCGGTCGATGCCGTCCAATATCCGAATAGCGCGGATGTGCATTTGGATAAACCACACCTTTCGTTTTACCGCGACGGCAGCCTGTTGTACGAAGTCGGCAGCGACAAGGCAGCATACAATATTCAAAACAAAAAAGTCGTTTTTGAACAGAATGTTGTCTTAAACAAAGCAGCAGATGCCAAGCGTTTGGCCGGCATCGTCAAAACCGAACGTTTGAATGTCGATACCGAGGCGCAATACGCCCATACCGACAGCCCCGTTACTTTCCAATACGGACAGTCCGGCGGTCAGGCAAACGGCATGACTTATGACCACAAAACCGGTTTGCTGAATTTCCCTTCCAAAGTGAAAGCCACAATTTATGATACAAAAAATTTGTAAAACCTTAGCCCTTGTTGCCGTTTTTGCCGCCAGCCCGGCCTTTGCCCTGCAAAGCGACAGCAAGCAGCCGATTCAAATCGAAGCCGACCAAGGCTCGCTTGACCAAAACAACCAAAGCACCACCTTTTCCGGCAACGTCATCATCAAACAAGGCACGCTCAATATCCGTGCCGGCAGCGTAACCGTTTCACGCAACGACAAAAGCGAGCAGTTGATGAAAGCCACCGGCTCTCCCGTCAAATTCAGCCAAGAGTTGGACGGCGGTAAAGGCGTGGTCAACGGCCAAGCCAATACTGTAACGTATTCTTCCGCAGCCAACCTGGTTACCCTGTCCGGAAATGCCAAAGTACAGCGCGGCGGCGATGTAGCCGAAGGTGCGGTCATTACGTACAACACTAAAACCGAGGTTTACACCATTAACGGCAGCGCCAAATCCGGTGTGAAATCCGCCGCCAAATCCGGCCGCGTCAGCGTGGTCATCCAGCCGTCCAGCACGCAGAAAAACAAATAAGAAAACACACAAAAAGGCCGTCTGAAAAAGGTTCAGACGGCCTGAGGTCAATATCGAAAGTCAACAGAATATGAGCGCAAACAACAGCCGTCTTGTGGTTCAAGACCTGCAAAAAAGTTTCAAAAAACGCCAAGTCGTCAAAAGCTTCTCCCTTGAAATCGAAAGTGGCGAAGTCATCGGCCTGCTTGGCCCCAACGGCGCAGGTAAGACCACCAGCTTTTACATGATTGTCGGCCTGATTGCCGCCGATGCAGGCAGCGTGATGCTGGACGGACAAGAGTTGCGCCACCTGCCCATTCACGAACGCGCCCGCCTCGGCGTCGGCTATCTGCCGCAGGAAGCCTCGATTTTCCGCAAAATGACCGTGGAACAAAATATCCGCGCCATTTTGGAAATCAGCATGAAGGACAAAAGCCGCATCGATGCCGAACTGGAAAAACTGTTGGCCGATTTGAACATCGAACGCCTGCGCAACAACCCCGCGCCGTCTTTATCCGGTGGCGAACGCCGCCGTGTCGAAATCGCGCGCGTGTTGGCCATGCAGCCGCGTTTCATTTTGTTGGACGAACCTTTTGCCGGCGTTGACCCGATTGCCGTCATCGATATTCAGAAAATCATCGAGTTCCTCAAATCACGCGGTATTGGCGTATTGATTACCGACCACAACGTGCGCGAAACCCTCAGCATCTGCGACCGTGCCTACATCATCAGCGACGGTACGGTATTGGCTTCAGGCAAGCCGGACGACTTGGTCAACAATGAACAAGTCCGTTCGGTTTACTTGGGTGAAAATTTCAAATATTGAATGCATATTTGACGGCAATCGTAAAACCGGTTTCACACGAGGCTCTCATTTCAATTGAGGGTAACTGTAAATATTGAAATAATTACTAAGAATACAAATATAATACCTATAACCTAGTTTTTCAGACGGCCCTCCGTACAAAGGCCGTCTGAAAAACTATCTATACACTTCGAAAAAAAACGCTATGTCTTCACTCGTCCTTAAACTCAAACAGACCCAGCAGCTCAACCAGCGGCTGCAGCAGTCTTTGCGCATCTTGCAGATGTCGGGTCTTGAGCTTGAGCGCGAAGTGGAAGACTGGTTGTTGGACAATCCTCTGCTTGAGCGTCCGGAAACTGATGAGTTTGCCGATAGCGGGCTCAACCGTGCGGTAACCATGCCGCGCGCAGGTCAGCAGTTGAGTGGCGACGATGCCGAAGATATTTGGAGCAACATCGCCGAAGAAGAGGATTTCAAACACTATCTGCATGCCCAAGTGTGCGAGCATCCGCTCTCGCAAGTGGAAGCGGCCTATGTTCACGTCTTGATTGATTTTTTGGATGAACAAGGCTACCTCACCGACAGTCTCGAAGAAATCATCGACCACACGCCGTTGGATTGGATGCTGGACGAAGAAGCCCTGCAAAATGCGCTGGATGTATTGCAAACCTTTGAGCCGCCCGGCGTAGCGGCGGCCGATTTGACCGAGTCGCTCATGCTGCAATTAATGCGTTTGCCGGCTTCTCCTGCCCGACAAATGGCCGCGCATTTGGTGCAAAGTTCGCTTCAAGAGTTAGGCAAAAACCGCAAACAAAACGTTCTGCGTTTCCGCAAACTCTATCCCGATACCGACAGCGAAACCATAGAAGCCGCGCTCGATATGATTGCCGAGCTCAATCCCTATCCGGCCTACGGTTTCGCCTCTGCCACGCCTACACCTTATATTCAGCCTGACGTTTGGGTCAAAGAGGGCAAGGACGGCTGGGAAGTCATCAGCAACGAGGCGGCTTGGCCGAAGCTGCAGCTCAATCAGGAATATTGCGACCTGATGAAATCGGCGGAAGAGGGCGCGCCGAAGTGGAAGGAAAAAATCAGTGAAGCCAAACAGCGCATTGATTCTTTGGAACTGCGCAAAAGCACAGTCCTCCGCCTTGCCGAGTATATTGTCAAAAATCAGGAAGATTTTTTCATCTTCGGAGAAATCGGCCTGTCGCCCATGCTGATGAAAGATGCCGCCGCCGAATTGGGTTTGGCGGAAAGCACCATTTCGCGCGCTGCCAACCAGAAATATTTGTCTTGCCCGCGCGGCCTGTTTGCGTTACGCTATTTCTTCACACAGGCAGTCAATGCCGATGATGACGGCGAAGGGTTCAGTCAAGGCGCAATCAAAGCTGTCTTGAGCCAGCTGATTGAAAGCGAAGACAGCAGCAAACCTTATTCGGACGAGGCCCTCGTCAAATTATTAAAACAACGCGGCATTGAAATCGCCAGACGTACAGTTGCTAAATATAGAGAATCATTAGACATACCACCGGCACACAAACGAAAATTTACCGAGTAGATATATTCCGATCCGTTTTGACGGACTAATCAACCGAAGGAGCTGTATCATGAATCTGAAAATCACCGGTCTGAATTTTGATGTTACCGAAGCCATCAAAAACTATGTTTCCGACAAGTTGGCACGAATCAATCGCCACGCCGACAACATCATCTCTGTGACCATTACGCTCTCGGTGGAAAAAGTCAATCAAAAAGCCGAAGCCGATGCGCATCTGGCAGGCAAAGATTTGCACGTTGAAGCGATTGAGCAGGATATGTACGCCGCGATTGATGTTTTGATGGACAAGCTCGACCGCGCTGTTTTGAAACATAAAGAAAAAAGCGGCGATGTCCGCAGCACTGTCAAACCTGAAGCAGAATAAAGTTTTTGTATGATAAAGGCCGTCTGAATATTCAGACGGCCTTTTGTTTTGCTAGAAGTTTTAGACTGGCAATCTAGTTACTCACTTTTTGACCATTCCACGGTGCCACTTTAAACAGCAGCAACATGCCCGGTATGCCCAAAGCAAAACACAGCCAGTAGAAATTGAAGTAACCCATCGCTTCAATCAGATAGCCTGCCGTTGCGTTCATAAATGTACGCGGTACGGCAGATAGGCTTGTAAAAAGGGCTAATTGCGTTGCCGTAAATGCCGTATTGGCTTGTTGCGCCATATACGAGACAAACGCTGCTGTGCCTAAGCCGACGCCGATTGCTTCAGCCGCAATTACAACCGCTAAAAAGATTCGTTCCGATGCACCGACATGGTCAAAATGTCCGAAGCTTGCCAGCCATGCAAAGCCTAAAATGGTGACCCACTGTATCAAACCGAATAACCACAGAGCACGATTAACCCCAAGTTTGGTGATCCAAATGCCGCCGATAACGCCAAAAATTACAGCCGGCCATAAACCTGCGTTTTTTCCAATCAGACCAATATCGGTTTTAGAGAAGCCCATATCGAGATAAAACGGTTGAGCCAAAGCAGTTGCCATGCTGTCGCCCAGTTTATACAGCAAGATGAACGCCAAAATAGTCAAAGCCTGCTTCACACTCTGGCGGGTAAAGAAATCGTGAAATGGTTCGATAACGGTTTCTTTTAAGCCTTTGGTTTCAAGAGTTGAGTGATCTGGCTCGCGTGCTATGAACAAGGTCGCAAGTAAACCTGGGATCATAAACAGGGAAGTAATGATGAAGACGGTTGACCAAGGCAATCTGTCGGCCAAAATCAGACTTAATGAGGCCGGAATTAATGAAGAAATACGGTAGGCATTCACATACAGCGAGTTGCCTAATACCAATTCTTCATCTGACAGTACTTCGCGTCGGAATGCATCAATCACAATATCTTGGCTGGCGGAGAAGAATGCTGTAGCACAAGCTAAGCCTAAGATGATGGATAAATGTTCTTGCGGTCGGACAAATGCATAGGAAGCCAAAAGCAATAGGAGTGCTATTTGGGTAATCAGCATCCAACTGCGCCGTAAACCTAAAAATGGCAGGCGTACGGTGTCCAAAAGAGGTGACCAGATGAATTTCCAAGTGTAGGGGAAACCAATCAATGCAAATAGTCCAATGGTTTTCAAATCAATGTGTTCGCTACGCAGCCATGCTGGAATCAGGCTGTATAGAAAATAAAGCGGCAACCCCGAAGTGAAGCCTGTGAAAATGCAGATCAGCATTTTGCGCGAAAAAATCTTGCGCCAAGTGCTGGGTTGGGGTGCGGTTGTCATAGTGGAATCAATAAAAAAGAAAAGGGATATTGTAGCAAAGATGGGGGATATGGCGAATCAACTTCTGCTATCTTTATTGAATAATAAAAGGCCGTCTGAAACTTTGACAAATTAAGTTTCAGACGGCCTTTTGTTGGAACAACTGGTTTGGCGGGCAACGGAGACTTCAGGACGGAAGAAGGGTTGCTTGGGTGTATTCATAAAATTGAAGTTAAGAAAGTTTCAGACGACCCCTAGAGATCGTTTGAACGATGAGAAATATCAGTGGTAATTTGTGCCGTCAGTGTAGCCGTTTCCTGATTTGTCCACAGCAAAAGCAGAAATCGGACCGATCGTTACTGTCCCTTTAGGCTGAGTTTCTTGGTAATACTCATATGCTGCAACACCCATACCAGTTGCAGCACCAACAGCAGCACCAATTGTGCCACCGACCATAATAGCTGGTCCGGCAGGAATACTGCCAAAAGCTATACCGACACCCAGACCAATACCTGCACCAATTGATCCCCCTATTTATGCACCATTTGCTCCTCCTTGAAGGATTCTCTCTCCTAAGCCTCCTCCATAAATTAGTTCCAGATCCTCAATGGATAGTTCAATCATGTTATTTTTCCTTTTCAAAAAAATTAGATGTAGAATATTGAGTCAATACACCCAATATGGAAAAAATAATAAAAGCATGAATATAAATCATAAAATCAACATTATCTCCTTGGTAGCTTTCATAAATAAAAACGATTGGTATTGATATACAAATTAAAATATACAGGTACTTTGAAATTACCAGTAACTTATACACAAATTTTGATTTCATAGCCTAGTCTTTCATTTGAATAAAATCTACCCTAATCAACTTTCCAACCAACTTCCTAACTTCTTCATGCTTTCCCTGATTGAAG
This sequence comes from Neisseria sp. P0008.S004, assembly GCF_051962755.1. Classification (NCBI taxonomy): domain Bacteria; kingdom Pseudomonadati; phylum Pseudomonadota; class Betaproteobacteria; order Neisseriales; family Neisseriaceae; genus Neisseria; species Neisseria sp. P0008.S004. The sequence goes on along the minus strand of NZ_JBQCUZ010000001.1, from coordinate 82,575 downwards.
TTAACCAGTAGATTTTTCAACAATATGTATATTATGTTAAATAATAAATGGTAATTGTCACATTCAAATATTAAGGATAACCTACTTTGAAACTATATCGCTTTGATGCGTAATTCTATAAAAAACATTGAATTTTCATGTTTTCTATTTATCCAGTATTTTGGAGTTGATAAGTGAGAGCAAAAAACTTTGGAAATCTACGATTCTCCTTCCAACACCTCATCATTTCTCTAGAGAATTTAGGCAAAGGAGATATTGATAACTCATTTCATTAAATTGAACCAAATGAGAATGATTTATTTTTAAAATCCTTTTAAATTAATGGGTTACATAAAAATTGATAAAATAAAATTGACTATTCTCAATAAAATGAGTAAAATTCATCCGCAAATACAAATTTTTTATTGTGATACATCTATTAACCGCATTGAGAAAAGGAGTTAGTTATGCTAAGTAAGTCAATTACAGCAAAATTAAACGAACAAATTAATCTCGAGTTGTATTCATCAAATGTCTATTTGCAAATGAGTGCATGGTGCCATAAACATGGTTATGAAGGCGCTGCAGCATTTTTACTTCGTCATGCCGATGAAGAATTGGAACATATGCAAAAGTTGTTTACTTATGTGAGCGAAACCAGTGGAATGCCTTTGTTAGGTAAAATTGACGCCCCTAAACACGATTACGCTTCATTAAAAGAAGTTTTTGAAACAACACTTGAACACGAAAAACTAGTGACATCTAAAATTAATGAGTTAGTTGAGAGTACTTTTGCAGAAAAGGATTACTCTACTTTTAACTTCTTACAATGGTATGTAGCTGAACAGCATGAAGAAGAAAAATTATTTAACAGTATTGTTGATAAATTCAAACTTCTTGGTGAAAGTGGTACAGCGCTCTACTACATTGATCGTGAATTAAAAACTTTATAAGAATAGGAGAAATAAAATGTTATCAAATAGCGTGATTAAACTATTAAATGATCAAATGAATTTAGAGTTTTATTCTTCTAACTTATATTTACAAATGAGCGCCTGGTGCGAACAACAAGGTTTCGAAGGAGCTGCAAAATTTTTATCAGAGCATGCGGCTGAGGAAATGCAGCATATGCGTAAACTCTTCACTTATTTAAATGAGACCGGCGCATTGGCTATCATCACACAAATTGATGAACCACCTCATCAATTTTCATCATTGAAACAAGTACTTGAATTAACTTATGAACATGAAAAGTTAATTACCTCTAAAATCAATGAATTAGTTGGTAGAACTTTTGAAGAGAAAGACTACTCTGCCTTTAACTTCTTACAATGGTATGTGGCTGAACAACATGAAGAAGAAAAATTATTCAGTGGAATTTTGGATAAATTAAATCTTCTTGGTGAAGATGGTAAAGGTTTGTTCTTAGTTGATAAAGATTTAGGCGCATTAACAACAAACAACTAATCAAGTCTGATGAAAAAGGCTAAGTCATTATCGATTTAGCCTTTTTTTATATCAAAATCTAGCTACTTTTGTCTAAAAGTGCGGTGCTTTAACGGTTCATTCTTACCGCCGATTAGGTTTTGAAATGCCCGTAAGACAGGCAGATATGCTTGTCTTACGGGCATTTTATTTTCAGACGGCCTTCGATCTTGCGTTGCAACTGCGGTAGAAGGCGATCAGACCGTTGGTGGAGCTGTCGTGTGCAGGCGTGCCGCGTTCGAGTTCGGGTTCGATGGTTTTGGCCAGCTCTTTACCGTATTCCACGCCCCATTGGTCGAAGGGGTTGATACGCCAAATCACGCCTTGAACGAAAGTACGATGTTCGTAAGCAGCCATCAGCATGCCGAGGTTGAAAGGCGTCAGGCTGTCGATGAGCAGGCTGTTGCTCGGACGGTTGCCGGGGAATTCTTTTTGCGGTGCAAGGCGGTTGCGTTCGTCTTGGGGCAGGGCGGCCAATTCGATTTGTACTTCGTTTAAGGTCTTACCTTTCATCAGCGCTTCGGCTTGGGCGAAGGCATTGGCAACGGTAAAGCGGTGTTGGCGGTGGTTGCCGTAGACTGTGGTCATGGGGACGATGAAGTCGACGGGAATCAGACGCGTGCCTTGGTGTAGAAGCTGGAAGTAGGCATGTTGGCAGTTGACGCCTTCATCGCCGAAGACGATGCCGCCGGTGGTGCAGGAAACGGGTTGGCCGTCTGAAGTACGCTGTTTGCCGAGGCTTTCCATATCGAGCTGGTTGAGCCACGGGGTAAAGAGGCGCATGTTGTGGCTGTATGGGACAACGGTTTGTCCGTCTGAATGTTGGAAGTTGTTGTACCAAACATTGATGAGCGCCATCAGGACGGGAATGTTGCGGCGGAATGGCGTTTCGAAGAAGTGGGTATCCATCGCGTGTGCACCGGCAAGCATTTTGCGGAACGCTTTTTCGCCAACGGCAACCATCAGCGGCAGGCCGATGGGCGACCAGACGGAATAGCGGCCGCCAACCCAGTCGGACATGGCGAAGACTTTGTCGGGGGAGATGCCGAAGTTTTGGGCTGCGGCCACATCGGCGGAAATGGCGCAGAAGTGGCGGTAGATGCCGGAATCAGGCAAACCTGCATCTCGATACCAAGTACGCGCAGCGTAGGCATTGAGCAGGGTTTCCGGTGTGCGGAACGATTTGCTGGCAATGCTGAATACGGTGGTTTCGGGGTTGAGGCCGAGAAGGGTTTGGGCCAGGTCGGCATCATCGGAGTTGCTGACAAAGTGGACGCGTATGTTTTGCCAATAAGGCTGCAGCGCCTGTGTGGCCATGCGCGGCCCTAAATCGGAGCCGCCGATACCGATGTGAACCAAGTCGGTAATCGCTTTACCGGTAATGCCTGCGTGCGTGCCGTCTAAAAGTTGGCGTGCGAACTCGAATGCGCGGTTGAGTTCGTGATGAACATTTGGCACGATGTTTTCGCCGTCAACGTAAACAGGTTTGGCATTGGCAGGCAGGCGCAGGGCGGTGTGGAGGACGGCGCGGTGTTCGCTGGTGTTGATTTTTTCACCGCTGTTCATGGCCTGCATATATTGTGGCAAATCGGCTGCTTCGGCGAGTTGGCACAATAAGTCAAGGGTGTTTTCATCTAGGCGGTTTTTACTGTAATCAAATAACAAACCGTGCAGAATTTCGTGCATATTGTTGAAACGTTCGGCATCTGCGGCGAAGCGTTCGCGCAGGGTAACGTGTTGAGTACCGGCATGATGGGTTTCCAAGGCCTGCCATGCGTCTGAGTATGCGGACATTTCGTTTCCTTAGTATGTAACGGTAAACAAGCAGGGTATCTATTTTCTGCTTTTTGTAGTTGTTTGTAGTTTAACAAATTTGGACAACTTTTGGGAGGTGGGAGGGTCGGTTTTGTTTAAGAAATGTATGCGAAATGCAATGAAAACGGTTGATTATCATCAAGTTTCTGTAAAAAAGGGGGTATGACACCGATGTCTGCTGTGTTATCCTATGTAACATTATTGAAATCTTGTCGGGACAGGTCCGTAAGATGGCTACAATTTATGATGTCGCTGCTTATGCCGGGGTATCTCCCAAGACGGTCAGCCGGGTGATTAACGGCGATGCGTCGGTCAGTGATAAAACCCGTTCTAAAGTAGAAACAGCGATTGCTGCTTTGGGCTATATTCCGTCTTCTGCGGCGAGGATTATGCGGTCACACCGTTCTGGCTTGATCGGTCTGATTACCGGCGCCATTTCGCGGACAGGCGAGAATACGGGCGGACACGGCATACCGGATATGTTCTTGATTAAGGGCATTCAGCAGCGGATTCGCGCACAAGGCAAGATTTTGATGATTGCCGACATCGACAACAAGCCGGGTCAGCCCGGTCAGATGGAGCCACTGATCCGTACCTTTATGGAGCATCGTGCCGAGGGGATTTTATATGTGGCAGGTTTCCATCAGGAAGTATTGCTGCCGGAAGTGCTCAACCGTTGCCCGATGGTGTTGGTCAACTGTTTTGATTTGGCAGGTACGCCGTCGGTTTTGCCGGACGACGAAGCAGGGCAGTATGGCTTGGTGCGCCGGATTATCCAAAGCGGACACAAACGGATTGCTTATGTGACTTTGCAGCCGGGCGTGGAAGCGACAAGATTGAGATTGGCCGGATACCGCCGTGCTTTGGCTGATGCGGATATTGTCTTCGATCCTGATTTGGTGCAAACTGGTTATCCTGACTTCAGCAATGACAGCGGATCTTTGATTTCGGCTATTTTGAAACTGTTGTCTTTGCCGCTTCCGCCGACGGTAATTTGCTGCGGTAACGATGAAATGGCAGTACGCGTGTACGGGATTTTGAGGACGCGCGGCATGCGGGTTCCCGAGCAAGTCTCTGTTGCTGGATATGATAACCACAGCGCGATTGCGGAAACGCTGTTTCCGCCGTTGACCAGTACTGAGTTGCCCTATTTGCGCATGGGTGCGATGGCGGCGGATTTGCTGTTCCAATACATCGAACATCCGGCCGGTACGGTTCGGCCCGTCAAGGTCGTTGGGGAAACCATCTGGCGTCAGTCTGTGATGAATAAATAGTTTCAGACGGCCTAAAAATAAGCTTCAAACAACACAAACACACATCAAAACAAGATTATATAAACGGTCAAAATGAAGGCCGTCTGAAAACAGGGTTGCCTCATTGAAAAAGGCGGCCCAATACAATAAGAGCGTCATACTGCTGAAATTGGAGTTTGTTGTTTCCATAGTTTATTATCCAGGAGTAGCCTTCCTATGAAAATCTCCCCACAAGTGGCGATGACACTTCGCCAGATTATGCTGATGAACTTCGGTTTCTTCGGCATTCAATACAGCTTCGGGTTGCAGCAAACTGCGATTAACCCGATTTTCAGCTTTCTTCATGCCGATCCGAGCCAGTTGCCGATTTTGAATATGGCAGGCCCGATTACCGGTTTGCTGGTGCAGCCGATGATTGGTGCGATGAGTGACCGCACTTGGGTGCCTGGATTGGGTCGCCGCCGCCCGTATTTCTTGATTGGCGCCATCGGTTGCAGCCTCTGTCTCTTTATCTATCCGCACGTTACCGCATTGTGGGTAGCTGTATTGTTGCTGTGGCTCTTGGACATCAGTAACAATACTGCAATGGAACCTTTCCGTGCCTTTATTGCCGATACGGTTCCTGAACATCAGCAATCTACCGGTTTCTTGATGCAGTCTGTGTTTACCGGTTTGGGTATTACACTGGCCAACGTTTCCCTCTATATCTTCCAGCAAATCGGTTGGTTGAAACAAACTTCCGAAGCGGGTATCCCGTATTGGGTATTCGGTTCGTTCTATATTGGTGCGGTTTGCTCTATCGGTTCGGTTTTGGTTACCGTTTTATCGACATCCGAACGCGAGCCTAGTCCTGCAGAAATGGCAGCCATTAAAGCGCAACCAAGTGGTCCGGCTCATGCTGTTAAAGATATTATCGTTGCTGTACGCGAAATGCCGACTGCCCTGAGGCAACTGGCTTTGGTGTATCTCTTCCAATGGTACGCACTCTTTATCTACTGGCAATATATTTCTCACAGTATCGTCCAATCCGTTTGGGATTCGACTGTTGAAAATACCGAAGCGTATAGTCAAGCGGTTGCATGGACCGGTTTGGTAAACGCTTCCTACAACGTTGTAACCTTTATCTCTGCTTTTGGCTTGATGTGGATGGCACGCAAATATGCCGCCAAATATGTTCATGCCTTTGCCGTAACCCTTGCCGCACTGGCCTTGCTTAGCATTCCGCACATCGGTAATAAATACTTAATGTTTGTCCCAATGATTGGTTTCGGTGTCGGTTGGGCAAGTATGATGGGCGTGCCGTTTATGATTGTGGTCGGTTCTATTCCGAAAGAACGTTATGGCGTGTACATGGGTATTGTGAACATGATGATTGTGATTCCAATGCTGATTGAAACCGTATCTTTCGGCTGGGTGTACAAAACCTTCTTGGGTTCAAATCCTGCCAACGCGATGACGTTTGCCGGTGTTTTCCTCGCTATTGCCGCCGCGTTGACCTTAACCATTAAAACTGCGGCCAAACCGGCTACTGCAGAATAACGAAGTTTTGATTTAAAACCAAAATGAAAAGGCCGTCTGAAACATGAAATGGTTTCAGACGGCCTTTTTTGTCGAAACGGATTCCATTTGCTGACCTGATTCGGTAAGCCTTATTGTCGCTGCACTACCGTTCATCACTCAAATTGGCTATGACTACCGATTTTGCTTTACAATATCCTTCTTTAATTTATTTCGTTTTACCATCCTGATGACAGAACACATTTCCGCTCCAAGCCCATCTCCTATCGGCGAAGACTACCTGCTGTTAGGTCAATACGCCGAACGCGCCTATCTCGAATACGCCATGAGCGTGGTTAAAGGTCGCGCGCTGCCTGAAGTTTCAGACGGCCAAAAGCCTGTACAACGACGTATTTTGTTTGCCATGCGCGATATGGGTTTGACGGCGGGGGCGAAGCCGGTGAAATCCGCGCGCGTGGTCGGCGAGATTTTGGGTAAATATCACCCGCACGGCGACAGTTCTGCCTATGAAGCGATGGTTCGCATGGCGCAGGATTTTACCTTGCGCTATCCCTTAATCGACGGCATCGGCAACTTCGGCTCACGCGACGGCGACGGAGCGGCGGCGATGCGTTATACCGAAGCACGGCTGACGCCGATTGCGGAATTGCTGTTGTCCGAAATCAATCAGGGTACGGTGGATTTTGTACCGAACTACGACGGCGCGTTTGACGAACCTGTACATCTGCCAGCCCGTCTGCCTATGGTCTTGCTCAACGGCGCATCGGGCATCGCGGTGGGCATGGCGACCGAAATCCCATCACACAATTTGAACGAAGTCACGCAGGCGGCGATTGCGCTGTTGAAGAAACCGACGCTGGAAACCGCCGACCTGATGCAGTACATCCCAGCGCCCGACTTTGCCGGCGGCGGTCAAATCATCACGCCGGCGGACGAATTGCGCCGGATTTACGAAACCGGTAAGGGCAGCGTGCGCGTGCGTGCGCGTTACGAAATCGAGAAGCTGGCGCGCGGACAATGGCGCGTGATTGTGACCGAGCTGCCGCCGAACGCCAATTCCGCCAAAATCCTTGCCGAAATCGAAGAACAAACCAACCCGAAACCGAAAGCAGGCAAAAAGCAGCTGAACCAAGACCAGCTTAATACCAAAAAGCTGATGCTGGATTTAATCGACCGCGTGCGCGACGAGTCCGACGGCGAACATCCCGTGCGACTGGTGTTCGAGCCGAAATCCAGCCGCATTGATACGGATACCTTCATCAACACGCTGATGGCGCAAACTTCGCTGGAAGGCAATGTGTCCATGAACTTGGTGATGATGGGTTTGGACAACCGCCCCGCGCAGAAAAACCTGAAAACGATTTTGCAGGAATGGCTGGATTTCCGCGTTGTTACCGTAACACGTCGTCTGAAATTCCGCTTGAACCAAGTGGAAAAACGGCTGCACATCCTTGAAGGCCGTCTGAAAGTCTTTCTGCACATCGACGAAGTGATTAAAGTCATCCGCGAATCAGACGACCCGAAAGCCGATTTGATGGCGGTGTTCGGGCTGACCGAAATCCAAGCCGAAGACATTTTGGAAATCCGCCTGCGCCAGTTGGCACGTTTGGAAGGTTTCAAACTCGAAAAAGAATTGAACGAGTTGCGCGAAGAACAAGGCCGTCTGAATATCCTTTTGGGCGACGAAAACGAAAAGCGCAAGCTGATTATCAAAGAGATGCAGGCGGACATGAAGCAGTTCGGCGACGCGCGCCGCACGCTGGTGGAGGAGGCCGGACGCGCCGTGTTGACGCAGACTACCGCCGACGAACCCATCACGCTGATTTTGTCGGAAAAAGGCTGGATACGCAGCCGATCCGGACACAACCTTGATTTGAGCCAGACCGCGTTCAAAGAAGGCGACCGCCTCAAACAAACCCTCGAAGGCCGCACCGTTTTGCCTGTCATCATCTTGGATTCATTGGGCAGAACCTACACGCTCGATGCCGCCGAAATCCCCGGCGGACGCGGTGACGGCGTGCCGGTTTCATCGTTAGTCGAGCTGCAAAACGGTGCGAAACCCGTTGCCATGCTTACCGGTCAGCCCGAACAGCACTACCTGCTCTCAGGCAGTGGCGGCTACGGCTTCATCGCCAAACTGGGCGATATGGTCGGACGCGTGAAAGCAGGCAAAGTGGTAATGACCGTGGACAGCGGCGAAACCGTCCTGCTGCCCGTTGCCGTCTATGCATCTTCGCTCATCAATCCCGACTGCAAAATCGTACTGGCCAGCAGCGACCACCGCCTCTTGGCGTTTTCCATCGGCGAGCTTAAAGTCATGCCTAAAGGCCGCGGTTTGCAGCTGATGTCGTTGGCCGATGGTGCATCTTTGGAACACATTATGGTGACGACCTCTCCTGAGTTTACCGTTGTATCGGTCGGCCGCCGCAGCGCCGAGCATCAGGAAAAACTGCGGATTGCCGATATTGACGGCAAGCGCGGTAAAAAAGGCAAGGTATTGGAAATATCAGGCCATCTGAAAAGTTTGTCCTGAAACAAGAACAAATATATCTAAATAAATTAAATTTATACGACATTGCATGATAATAAAAAAGGTTCACTTATGAACAGAGCCAATCTTCAAGAACTGGGTAATCTGAGGGAGCGGATTCCCGGTGTAATCAACATTGCCCGAATAGCCATCGTCTTACCGCTTTTAGTTTTGCACGCTTTCGGCAGCTACACAGGCGGCAACCTGATTGGCATTTCGTTGCCGGACGTTGAGTTTTATATCTGGGTAACGCTGTATTTCCTCCTGATTATGCTCTCCGTGTTCCGCCCGGGCTGGCAGTGGCAGTCTTTGGATTTGCCCAATGCCAGTGCCGTGGTCGACATCACCATGATGATGGTTTTGGTGTATATCTCCGGCGGTACGGCTTCTGGTTTCGGGATTTTGGTTTTGCCGTTTGTCGCCACGTCGTGTCTGCTCAGTTATGGCCACTATCCTATGCTGTATGCAGGCTATACGGCAATGTTGTTTATTTTGAACCTGTTTTTAGATGGCAGTATGCGTTTCGATTCATTTAATTGGGACGCAAAATCAATGGTGAATTCTTCGATGCTGATCGGCGCAGGCTATCTGGTGGCGATGCTGACATCGTTTGCCGCCCGTTATTTGGAGCAGGCCACAGAGTCCGCCAGCCGCCATCAACTGGCCTACCGCCGTATCAGCGGCTTGAACCATTTGGTTTTGAACCGCGTACAGGAAGCGGTTGTGGTGATTGATGCGACCCAACGCGTGTGGCTGTTTAACAAACAGGCAAAAATCTATTTCCCCAGCCTGATTATCGATCAGCAGGAAATCGTGTTTGGCGAGCTAGTCGCACGCTGGCAACGTCAACCCGACAAACCTTTTGAAACCGATATCCATATTTTCCAACACGCCATGCACGTCCGTGCCGTTCCGCTGATTCAGGAGCAGACCGAGCTGCTGATGTTGTACGTCCGTTCATTGCGTGAAGTGGCTGCGGAGGCCATGTCCACCAAGCTGACTTCGCTTGGACAGTTGACTGCCAACCTTGCCCACGAAATCCGCAACCCGATGTCCGCCATCCGTCATGCCAGCGATTTGTTGCAAGAGGGTGATGAGGCAGATCCGCTCAAGGCCAAGCTCTACAACATCATCGACAGCAATATCCAACGCATCGACAAGATGTTGGAAGATGTATCCCTGCTTAACAAACGAGACAACATCAGCCGCCAGCCGATTAATCTGATGAAATTTTGGTTGGAATTCAAGCAGGAATTTACCTTGAATAATCCCGATGCCATCGGCTGTTTGCGCATGAATATGGACGGCAACAACCTGACCGTATTGGTTGACTCCATGCATTTGCAGCAAGTGATGTGGAACTTGTGCAACAATGCGTGGCGACACAGCCGTCAGGACGAAAACGCCATTACCGTCCTGATCCGTTCAAGCGGCAGGATGCATATTTCCATCGTAGTAGCGGACAACGGCAAAGGCGTTCCGCCCGATGTACGAAATCATTTGTTTGAGCCGTTTTACACCACCGAAAAACAAGGCACCGGCTTAGGGCTTTATGTCGCACGCGAGTTGGCACACGCCAATATGGGGCAGCTGCATTATCACCCTGAAATGAACGGGTTTGAATTGATTTTACCGAAGGAGCAAGTGCAGGATGAATAAATTGCAAGAGCCGGTTTTGGTTGTCGATGACGAGGCAGACATCCGCGACCTGATGGAAATGACCCTGATGAAAATGGGTCTGCGCGTCGATACTGCGGCTGGTGTTGAAGAAGCCAAAGACAAGCTGGACAACAACGATTATTCACTGGTGTTGACTGATATGCGTATGCCTGACGGCTCCGGCCTCGAGGTTGTCCAATACATCGATGAATTGATGCTCGACACACCCGTCGCCGTGATTACGGCTTTCGGCAATGCCGACCAAGCCGTTGAAGCCTTGAAAGCAGGGGCGTTTGATTATCTGCAAAAACCGATTACGCTGTCGCAGTTGCGTTCATTGGTTAAATCGGCAGTATCGGTTTCAGACAATACTGCCGAACCCACGCCGTCTGAAAAAGTCAAATCGCAGCCTGCGCCTGTTTCTGCCGCCCTGTATAAACCCGAACCTCAGCCGGCCAAGCCTGTCGTGACGCCTCCTAAGAGCGTACAGAGCGAATTTAACCGGCCTTTGACTGTTCCGGAAGGGCTCAATTCCTTAAAAGAGCGTTTTTCGGCCGGCAGCATTAATCCTGCTCTGCAACAAGACGCACCCATATTGGAAGGCGAGGACGATATGCCGCGCCTGTTGGGCACCTCGCCGCAAATGGTCGAAGTACGCCACCTGATTCGCAGATTGGCCCACAGCCTTGTTCCCGTTTATATCTCCGGAGAGTCCGGTACGGGTAAAGAGCAGGCAGCGCGCACGATTCACGAGCTGTCCGACCGTGCCGACAAACCGTTTATTGCCGTCAACTGCGGTGCCATTCCTGAAAACCTGATGGAAAGCGAATTTTTCGGTTACAAAAAAGGTAGTTTTACCGGCGCGGATCAAGACCGTTTAGGTTTTTTCCAACATGCTGACGGCGGCACTTTGTTCCTTGACGAAGTTGCCGATTTGCCGCTTGCCATGCAGGTCAAACTCCTGCGTGCCATTCAAGAAAAAGCCGTGCGCCGTATCGGCGATGCGCGGGAAACCTCTGTGGATGTGCGCATTATTTGTGCGACCCACAAAAACCTCGAAGCTTTGGTTGAAAGCGGCGCGTTCCGTCAGGACTTGTATTACCGCCTCAACGTTGTCACTCTACACATGCCGCCTTTGCGCGAAATGCGCGAAGACTTGGGCGCGCTGATTCTGTATCTGCTGTATAAACACCGTCACGGCAATCAAACCTACAAACTCAGCCCGAAAGCCCAAGAAGCCCTGTTGCATTACAGCTATCCCGGCAACTTCCGCGAGTTGGAGAATATCCTCGAACGCGCCGTTGCGCTGACGGTCGGCCAAGTGATACAAGTGGACGACTTGCAGATTCAAAACGCCCCTCAGGTTAAGGCAGAACGCAGCGGCTTCTCCTTTGACGATATTGCCGAACCTGATGCGCGCGAAACTATGCTCAATCACAGCCCCATTCCGCCGTTTGATCCGCGTACCATGCAGATACAGGATTACCTTGACCAAGTGGAACGCAGCATCATCGAGCAGGCTTTGCAGCAAACCCGTTACAACCGTACCCAAGCCGCCAAACTTTTGGGCATCAGCTTCCGCTCTATGCGCTACCGCATGGAACGCCTAGACATCAATTAAAACGTTCAGACGGCCTGAGTTTTCAAGGCCGTCTGAAACATAAGCCTTATGTACAAGATTTATTTTGACGAAACCACATCTGCCGAACTTCGCAGCCTTGCTGCGCCTTTCGGGCTGACCGTTATCGACCGGCAGCCTGAAGAAGGCAGTTTCCTTATCGCTGACGAAAGCGGCATCAGCTTGTGCCGCGCCGGTGAAAAAGGCCGTGTCCGCGTTGATTTTGATGGCGGTGCCGCCCATTATCGGCGTACTAAAGGCGGAGGCGAATTGATTGCCAAAGCCATCAACCACACTGCGCAACCGACTGTCTGGGACGCTACCGGCGGACTGGGGCGCGACAGTTTTGTGCTTGCCTCGTTGGGTTTGAAGGTGCAAACTTTTGAACAAAATCCTGCCGTTGCCTATCTACTTTCAGACGGCCTCAACAGGGCAGTGCAAAGTGAAGAGACACGGGAGATTGCCCAGCGTATTACTTTGCACTTCGGCAATGCCGTTGATTTAATGCAGGAATTGGCAACGAAAAACGGCAGACCCGATGTGGTGTACCTTGACCCGATGTACCCGGAGCGTCGCAAAACCGCCGCTGTGAAAAAAGAAATGGCTTACTTTCACGACTTGGTCGGCTCGGCACAAGATGAAGCCGAGTTATTGGATGTGGCATTGAATACCGCCAAAAAGCGTATTGTCGTCAAACGCCCGCGCTTGGGCGAATTTCTTGACGGGCGCAAACCTGCTTATCAATACACAGGCAAAAGCACGCGGTTTGACGTTTACCTTCCGACAAGGCCGTCTGAAGACTAGAAGCAAACTTGCAACATATCAAAAGAAACCGCCGGTGTTATCAGTGCGGTGGCAAAGTGTGATATAAATACCCTTTCCCAAACTTCATTGGAGCAAACTATCATGGAATTAGTATTCATCCGTCACGGACAAAGCGAATGGAACGCGAAAAACCTTTTCACCGGCTGGCGCGACGTCAAGCTGAGCGAGCAAGGTTTGGCAGAAGCCGCAGCAGCAGGTAAAAAGCTGAAAGAGAAGGGATACGAGTTCGACATCGCCTTTACCTCCGTTCTGACTCGTGCCATCAAAACCTGTAACATCGTTTTGGAAGAATCTGATCAACTGTTTGTTCCACAAATCAAATCATGGCGTTTGAACGAGCGCCACTACGGCCAGCTGCAAGGTTTGGATAAAAAGCAAACTGCAGAAAAATACGGCGACGAGCAAGTCCACATCTGGCGCCGCAGCTACGACACCCTGCCTCCGCTGCTCGATCCTAAAGACCCTAACTCCGCCCACAACGACCGCCGCTATGCCAACCTGCCTAGCGATGTTGTACCTGATGGCGAAAACCTCAAAGTTACCCTTGAGCGCGTCCTGCCTTTCTGGGAAGACCAAATCGCTCCGGCCATCTTGAGCGGCAAACGTGTATTGGTTGCGGCACATGGCAACTCCCTGCGCGCTTTGGCCAAACACATCGAAGGCATTTCCGACGAAGACATCATGGGCTTGGAAATCCCAACCGGTCAGCCGCTGGTGTACAAATTGGATGAAAACCTGAAAGTAATTGAAAAATTCTACCTGTAAGGTAAAGGGAAAAAGGACGTGGCGGACACGTCCTTTTTTGTATTTGTCTGTTTGAGGCCGTCTGAAAGCAATTGATGGCGGACGAAATGAAAAAAGGACGCGTAAAGCGTCCTTTATGGAGATTAAAACCTGAAAAGTATTACTGGTTTTTCTCGATGATTTCTTTGAGGTGAGGCATAGGGCTGTAACCGCTTTGGCTGCGGCCGTTAGGGAAGACCACGGTTGGTGTACCGTTGAAGCCGAATTGTTCGCCCAATGAAGTGGTTTTTGCAACAGGGTTTTCGCAGTTTGCTTTGCCGCTTGGGAGTTTGCCTTTACGCATCCAGTCGATCCATGCCTGGGTCGGATTAGGTTGGCACCACAACAGCTCGGCTTTGCGCGCGGCATCAGGGTGCAGGCTTGGAATCGGCATCATGAAGGTATAAATCGTGATGTCGGTCATTTTTTCAAACTCATGCTCCAAGCGTTTGCAGTACGGGCAGTCCGGATCGGAGAAAACAGCGACTTTTAGTTTACCGTTGCCGCGTACTTCTTTGATGGCTTTGTCCAAAGGCAGGGAAGCGAAGTCGATTTTGTTTAAATCGGCGGCGCGTTCTTCAGTCATGCTTTGGCGCGTGTTGACGTTGATGAGGTCGCCAACAAGCATATAGTCGCCTTTGGCATCGGTATAGATGATTTGTTTGCCGCTAACGACAACTTCATAAATGCCTTTAATCGGTGTTTCACTGACGCTCAAAACTTTCAAATCTTGGGCGGCATAGACTTTTTCCAGACGCGCTTTCAAAGAAGCGGCAACGGATTTGTCGGCAGGCGCTTCCGCTTTGGCAGCCGGTGCAGGCGCTGCGTTGGCGTTGGATACGGCAGGTTGACCGCATGCCAACAAAGGAAGGACGGCAAACGGCGTTAAGATTTTGATTAACTTGGTTTTCATGCGAGAGACTTGCGTGTGTTGAAATAAGGCATTGTATCAAACCTCCGTCATGTCTGCATTGTACTAAGGCTCAAATTATCGTCTGAAAATAGCTTTCGGCTGTTAAAATACGAAAAAATAATTTGATTTGTTTGTATGTTCTACCACCGTATTGCCGTAAACGTGCCGCTTTCAGACGGCCTTTTGACTTATTCGCATTCCGAGCCGCTTCCTCCGGGAACGCGGGTGCTTGTGCCTTTTCGCAATAAAACCGTTGTCGGGATTGTGTGGGAAACGGATATCGCGCCTAATATGGATACGGCGCGGATTTTGAGCGTTCAGACGGCCTTTGTAGAAGAAAAGCCGTTGCCTCAAAGCTGGCGTGATTTGTTGGCATTTACGTCGCGTTATTACCACTATCCGATGGGGCAGGCGGTGTTTGCCGCACTGCCGCAGGGTTTGAAGGAAACGCGCGCGGTGGAAATGCCGCAGCCGCCGTTGTTTTATGCTTTGAACGAAGCGGGCAGGGCGCAAACGCCGCCGCCGGCTCGGTTCAACAAAAAAGCGGCTTTGTGGGACGCGTTGCTGTCGGGCGAAATGACGATGGCGGCGTTGAAGCAGGTGAACGCGCAGGCGGCGAAATTAATCGAAGATTGGGCGGAACAGGGTTGGATTAAAACGACGGAAGCGGCGAAGCCCGTTTTAAGGTCGTGTAATGGCCAGGCTTCGCACTCTGAATTTGTATTAAATGCCGACCAGCAGAAGGCTTCCGATGAAATTCAGACGGCCTTTGGTAAATTTCAACCGTTTTTGCTGTACGGCATCACCGGCAGCGGCAAGACCGAAGTGTATTTCGATGCGATGGCGAAAGTGTTGGCGCAGGGGCGGCAAGTGTTGTTTTTGTTGCCGGAAATCAACCTCACGCCGCAGCTTTTGAAGCGGGTGGAAAACCGTTTTGCCGATGTGCCGACCGCCGTGTTGCACAGCCAGATGGCTGCGGGCAAGCGCACGCAGGATTATTTGCGCGCTATGTTGGGGCAGGCGAAGCTGGTGATTGGCACACGGTTGGCGGTGTTCACACCTTTGCCTGATGTCGGGCTGATTGTGGTCGATGAGGAACACGACGGCTCGTTCAAACAAGACAACGAATTGCGCTACCACGCCCGCGATTTGGCGGTGTGGCGGGCGAAGCAGAGCGGCTGTCCCGTCGTGTTGGGTAGCGCCACGCCCAGCTTGGAGAGCTGGCACAAAGCACAAAGCGGCGCCTACCGCCTGTTGCAACTGACCGAGCGCGCCCATGCTTCAGCGCAACTGCCGCAAGTGGAAATACTTAATGTAGGCCGTCTGAAACTCGACAACGGCTTCTCTCAGCAAGCCTTGCAGCTTTTGAAACAGAACTTTGAAGCAGGCGGCATGTCGCTGGTGTACCTCAACCGGCGCGGCTTTGCACCCGCGCTGTTTTGCGGCGACTGCGGCCATACCTTCGGCTGCCCGAACTGCTCCGCCAAAATGGTGCTGCACCAACGCGCCCGTCAACTACGCTGCCACCACTGCGACCACCGCGAACCCATCCCGTTTAAATGCCCCGACTGCGGCAACCAAGACTTGACCGCCGTCGGCCACGGCACGCAGCGCGTCGAAGAAACCCTGCGCGCCTTTCTCCCTAAAGCAACCGTCGTCCGCGTCGACAGGGACAGCACGGCGCACAAAAACGACTGGGCGGATTTGTACCGCCGTATCGCCGACAACGAAATCGACATTCTGGTCGGCACGCAGATGCTCGCCAAAGGCCATGATTTCGCGCGACTCAACCTCGTTATCGTGTTGAACGCCGACGGCAGCCTGTACAGCGTGGACTTTCGCGCGCCGGAAAGGCTGTTTGCCGAGCTGATGCAAGTGTCCGGCAGGGCGGGGCGCGCTGACAAACCTGGCAAGGTGTTGATACAGACCCAACTGCCCGAACATCCCGTCTTCGCCGCCGTCAAAGCGCAGGACTACGCCGTGTTTGCCGAAAACGAATTGAACGAGCGAAAAATGTTCGCCATGCCGCCTTTCGGTTTTCAGACGGCCGTCCGTGCCGATGCGCCGCGCGTTGCCGATGCGATGGAATTTCTCAACGCCGCTAAAGAAACCCTCGCTCCGCTTTTGCCCGAAAGCGTCTCCCAGTTTGGTGCCGCTCCGATGCTGATGGTGCGCCTCGCTGAACGCGAACGCGCGCAAATCTTCCTTGAATCAACATCCCGACAGGATTTGCACCGCGCCGTAAGTTTGTGGGTGCAGGTGTTGCAGCAAAACCGCGACGGCAAAATCAGATGGTCGGTGGATGTGGATGTGCAAGAGGCTTGATTGAAATGATTCAATCCATAAGGAAATAAAAGGCCGTCTGAAAATCTGTTTTCAGACGGCCTTAAGTTTTGAAATCAGTTTAGAAGAATTTTGCAGCGATATAGCCGAGTGCAAGCAGGCTCAAAACGGCGAATACGATAGCCATTGTAAGCAGAAACTGTGTTTTCTTCCTCGCTGCAAGTGCGGCCAGCTCAGGATTTTGGCCTAACTCTTCGCGTAATTGGGATTCCAACTCGGCACGGATTTTCTTGCGCAGCTTTTTCTCTTCCTGCTCGCGTTCGTATTTGAGCTTGTGGGCAATTTCGGTTTGTTTTTTATGCTCGAAAGAGATTTTTTCCTGCCATTCAATGCGTTTGCGCTGGATGGCCAGCTCATTTTTTTCTGTCAAATCAAAGTGGCAGGTTTTACATTCCTGTGCATCTAGTTCGTCAATAATCGTCATGCAGACGGGGCATTGGA
This sequence comes from Neisseria sp. P0008.S004, assembly GCF_051962755.1. NCBI lineage: Bacteria > Pseudomonadati > Pseudomonadota > Betaproteobacteria > Neisseriales > Neisseriaceae > Neisseria > Neisseria sp. P0008.S004. The sequence goes on along the minus strand of NZ_JBQCUZ010000001.1, from coordinate 65,413 downwards.
TAGGGTCGGGAGTATTGGCTGCCGATACAGTTTCTTCTTCAACTGCTTCCAATTCCATAGACTGACGGACGATCACGTCCAAACCCAAATAGCTGAAGTAATGCTGCGCATTTTCGCGCTCATCTTGGGTACATTTTTCGGCCACAATCGCTTGCGGACGCTCAGCCAAGGCTTGAATCAGGCTCTCGACTTCGTTTTCGGGCAGGTTCTCATACAGGCAGGCGTGGATGAGCTCCCTATCCGTGTTCGGAGGATAGGAAACGTATACGTCGAAAAATTTTTCTTGTTTGTTCATTAATATCCCATGAGTATTTCGACTGCGTCAACCAAATGGGTTTAGCCTAAGGTTTTGTTATTGTGTTTGAGCTGTTTTGGCTTATGATACGAGCCAAAACAGAGGCTGCAGTCTCAGGCAGACCAGGTACGGTTTGCCTTTGTGTCGTTAATCGGCTGGACAATAATTTTTTATTTATATGGAAACATACATGTCCAATGTTATGTCTATTGTAGAGTAAATATTCACGCCCGATATTATTATTATAAAGTAAATCTAAAATTGTTTAAAATAAATTCACAAAAACAGGCCGTCTGAAGATGCAGACGGCCTGTTTTTGTGGCAAAAACGGATTGTTTATACGGAGAAGGACGAACCGCAACCGCAAGTTGTCTCTGCATTCGGATTGCGGATGACGAATTGAGAACCTTGCAGGCTTTCGGTGTAGTCGATTTCCGCACCAACCAAATATTGGTAGCTCATCGGGTCAACCAAGAACGTCAGGCCGTTTTTCTGGATTTCAAAATCGTCGTCGTTTTTGATTTCATCAAAGGTAAAACCATATTGGAAGCCGGAGCAACCGCCGCCGTTGACGAATACGCGCAATTTCAAATCGGGATTGTTCTCTTCGGCGATCAGGTCGGCAACTTTGGTGCAGCAGCTGTCAGTAAAGATAATAGGGCTTTCGTCTGACATGATGTGATTCCTTTTATATGAATATTTTTACTATTGTCGCGCAAACCGTTAGTCAAGGCAAGCTTGTGCAGACAGGGTCTGCCAGCTTACATGGAGGGCATGGCAGAAATTTCAAGCACCAGTATGTCAGATTTAGATGCTTCTGCCAAACCATTCGACACGGCCGATGATGGCAACGTCGTCGGTCGGGTTTTTCAAGTCGATTTCAAAAGTAGGGTAGGCTTCGTTGGCGGAAATGACGTTGACGATGCCACCGGGTATCAGTTGCAGGCGTTTGACCAAAAGGTTTTCGTTGAGGCGCAAAACATAGAGGCCGTCGCGCGGTGTGGTTTGGCCGTGATTGATGAGGATGGTGTCGCCATCATTCAGCACGCCTTCCATCGAGTCGCCTTTGACTGAGATAACGGAAAGGTTTTTGATGTCGCGCGTCACATAATTTTCAATCCAATAACGTCGGAACGCCATGGCGAACATGGGCTGTTCGTCGCCGACGAGCTGACCGTGTCCGGCTGCGGCCTGGATGTCGTAACGCGGTACGAAGACAAATTCGTCTATATCGACAGGATTGCCCAGTGTGTCGGTTGCCGTGGCTTTTGGGGCTTCGGAATCGGGGAAGGGAGAACCTTCGCCTGTCAACAGCCAGTCTATGCTGCAGCCTTTAAGTTGTTTGATTTTTTTTAGTGTTTCTGATTTCGGCAGGCCGCCTTCGTTCCAGATACGGCTGAATCCGGCGATGGTCATATCGATGTCGGCGGCGATTTTGGCTTGGCGGGCTTCATCTTTCCATAAGAAAGCCAGGCGGTCTTTAAAGGTATCCATGTTTATGCCTTTATGGAGGTATGTTTTTTATATGGTTTGGACGATTTGAGTGTATTTTACCTTAGTTTTTATAAAATTGTAAGAAAAAAATTACTTCATCTAAGAAAAAGTATTGCATATTCTATTTTTTCTTAGTATTATTCGATTTGTCTTAGATAAATCGATATTTCTAATTTTCTGTTCGATTTTTCTTAGTTTAATTTTATTTGGTTTAGTTTTTCTGATTTAAACCTGCTATATGATTATGATGAGAGGTGTGAAATGACTCGTTCGCGTAAAAATACTTTTTGGGTGCTGCTGGCGTTGGTACTGGGTTTTTTTGCTCTGCCTTTCGGATCTTCGGAGGCGCATGAGGCGGACGGTAATCTGACGGCTTCGGAATGCGAACGCTTGGGCAGCTTGAGTCTGGATCAGATGGATGGCAGGCTGCTGGCTTTTGCTAAAGAATGTGATATGGTGGAGGCTACCCACGATTGGGAGCAACAGTACGGCAACTTGAATGAAGAAGAAATGCTTGCCGGCGTGGTGTATGAGTGATGTTTGTGAATGAATTGATAAAGGCCGTCTGAACAATCAAAGTTTCAGACGGCCTTGTGTTTTCAATAAGATGATATTAAGGCATCAATGGTGCATTAGTCAGGCCGGTGGTTTCGGGCAGACCGAACATAATGTTCATATTCTGCATGGCTTGACCGGCTGCGCCTTTAACCAAGTTGTCGATGACGGAAAGAACAATCCACACATCGTCTTGATCGGGCGCTCTTTGAACGCTGATACGGCAAAGGTTGGCGCCGCGCACGCTGCGGGTTTCAGGTGTCGAACCTGAAGGCAGGATATCGACAAAAGGACTGTCGCGGTAGTATTCGCGCAGTAAGGCTTCAGGATCGGTATGTTCTTGCAGGTGCAGATACAGGGTGGCATGCATGCCTCGTATCATCGGAACAAGGTGTGGCACGAAAATCAGGCCGTCTGAAACATGATCTTGAAGTCCGGACAGGGTTTGTCGGATCTCAGGCAAATGGCGGTGGCCACTGACGCCGTAGGCTTTGAAGTTATCGCCTGCTTCGCACAACAGGGCATGGGTGCTGGCTTTGCGGCCTGCACCGGAAACACCGGATTTACAGTCGGCAATCAGAGGCGCGTTGGTTTTCAGACGGCCAGCCTGAAGCAGTGGCAATAAGGGCAGGGAAACGCAGGTAGGGTAGCAGCCCGGATTGGCCACCAACATGGCTTTGGAGATGTCGTCTTTGTAAAGTTCGCACAAGCCGTACACTGCTTGGGAAACAAGTTGCGGCGCGGCATGGGTCATTTTGTACCATTTTTCCCATGTTAGGATGTCGCGGATGCGGAAGTCGGCAGACAGGTCAATCACGCGTACGCCTTTTTCGACAAGGGCCGGTGCTTCTTTCATGGCCACGCCGTTGGGCGTGGCGAAGAACACGAGGTTGCAACGGTCAAGCCCTGCATCTTCGGGCGTTTGGAATGCAAGGTCGTAAATGCTGCGCAGGCTGGGAAAGTAGTCGGCAACCGCAATACCGGCTTCGCTTCGGCTGGTGACGGCAGTGACTTCTGCGTTGGGGTGGCTGCTGAGCAGGCGCAACAATTCAACGCCTGTATAACCGGTTGCACCGACGATACCAATTTTAATTTTTGTGGTCATGGTGTGGCTCCTTTGTAGGGTAACAATGCATTTGATTATATAGTAATTAATTGCCGTCGGTCAGCGGTGCTTGTGCCAAGCTTTGCAAGGGACGGTTAAACAGGCCGTCTGAAATATGGGATTAACGATATTGGAGAGAGGATTTCAGACGGCCTGAGCGTTTGGAAAACGCAGTTTGCGGTTCGATTTGTCTGTTGATTTGTGGTGGGTGTTTCGTCTTTATCCTATTCATACAGACACAAAATAAAAACGCAAAAAAATGCCCCCGGGTTGGAGAACCGGAGGCAAGTATCCAAGGAGTAGCTCTCATCAATAAGAACTAGTTACTTGGTACTATATCCCTTGTTAGGATTGAAAGCAAGAGTTTTGCACATTTTAACATTTAAATAATTTTTTCATTCAAATTCAGTGAGCTATCAAACAGGGCTTTAATCTTGGGTTGGTGGCTGATGCCGATGACCAAAGTATCGGGCAAATGTTGCTTGAGGGTCTGCATCAACATCAGGGCGGATTCGTCATCAAGCTGGTTGGTGGCTTCATCTAGGAACAGGATTTGCGGTTTGTGCAGCAGTGCGCGTGCAAGGCTGAGGCGTTGCTGTTCGCCGCCGGAGAGGATGCTGTGCCATTCGTATGAAGTGTCCAAATCGTTCATCAACGTGTGCAGCCTACCCGTGGGGCTGCTTAAGCCGACTTGTTCCAAAACGGTTTGAATCAAATGGTCGTCTTGGCAGGCCGCATAGGGATAGCTGACAGTTTGACGCAATGTGTCCGCAGGCAGGTAAGGGCGTTGCGGGAAAAACAGGCGGCTGCCTTCAAGGGAAAAACTGCCGTGATAATACGGCCATAAACCGGCAAGCACGCGAAGCAGCGTGGATTTGCCGATGCCGCTTCGCCCTTCAAGCAATACCCATTCCGGAGAACGGGCTTGGAGGTGAATATCAGTAAGCAGGGGACTGCCGGTTTGGGTGTGGATGGTAAGGTTTTGCAGGACTGCCTTGCCGCGATGATGCGGCAAATCTGTTTGGTGTGACTGAAGGGAGGGGCTTTTTTGTTCTGCTTGTTCCAAGGCCGTCTGAAAACCGGAAAGCCGTTCGATGACTGCCGCCCATTCAATCAGGCGGCGGTATGCATCGGTAAACCAGCCAAAACTGTCTTGAACGCGGGCAAACGATGTGCGCGTCTGCATCATGTCGCCGAAGGTCATGGTTTTGGCGAGGTACATGGGCAGGGTGGCGAGAATGGGGATGAAGATGCTGATGCGCACGTAGGTCGCCCAGAAGGTTTCTTGGCGGAATTCGCAGTTGGTAAGCCGCCGCCAGTTGTCGCGGATGCGGAGGTAACGTTGTTTCAGACGGCCTGTTTCGGCTTCGCCGCCGTTGTAAAAGGCGATTTGTTCGGCGTGGTCGCGCACACGCAGGAGGGCGGCGCGGTAGTCGGCTTCGCGGTGCTGGCGGTCGATGTTGAGGTTTTTGAGTTTGCGGCCGACGAGGTGGGCAATCAGGGTGCTGATGACGGAATAAATCAGGGCAACCCAGACGAGGTAGCCGTGTATGGTGATGTCGCGCCCGCCGATGTTGAAGGTCTGCACGCCGGAGAGCGTCCACAATACGGCGACGAACGCGCTGAATTTGGCAATATTATTGATGAAGGAGCGGAACAGCCCGATGCTTTTGTCGGCGATGAGGTAGATGTCTTCGGCGATGCGCTGGTCGGGGTTGTCGGGTTCGCCGGTCAGGCGCAGGCGGTAGTGTTTGTGGCCTTCGAGCCAGTTTTGCTGGAATTGTTCGGTCAGGTGGGTGCGCCAGCGGAAGATGAGGCGTTTTTGCAGCCAGTCGCCGCAGACGATGCAGCCGATAATCATCGCCATGTAGCCGAGGTATTCGACGATGAGCGCGGGCATGGACGCGCCGTCAAACGCAGCCAGCGCGTCGTAGAAACGTTTGTCCCACGCGGCGATCCAAACGCTGATGGTGATGGAACAAAGGGTGAAGCCGATGAGGACGGCGAGCATCAGCCATTGGATGCGCCCGTGCGCCCCCGTCCAGAAAGGACGGGCGAGTCGGAAGAATTTTTTGAGGATGTTCATGGGGGTGTTTGTATCGATAATGAAAGGCCGTCTGAAATCGGGATTGTATAGTGGATTAAATTTAAATCAGGACAAGGCGACGAAGCCGCAGACAGTACAGATAGTACGGCAAGGCGAGGCAACGCCGTACTGGTTTAAAGTTAAGCCACTATACTTTCAGACGGCCTTATTTCATACGGCGACTACATCTTCCACTTCAGGCTGAACACGGCGTTGCGCGGTTCGCCGTAGAAGCTGCCGCTGTTGGCGGCACGGCTGTATTGGTTTTCGTAGTAGCGTTTGTCGGTCAGGTTGTTGACCGCCAGCCCCAGTTGCAGGTTTTTGCTCGGGCGGTATTGGACGTTGGTGTTCCAAACCGTGTAGCCGCCTTGCTTGATGGAGCCGTAGGAATTGGCGGTTTTGCTGCTGCTCTTTACCCCCAGCCCGACCGTCCATTTGCCGTCATCCATCGGTAGGATATAGCTGGTGTAGAGACGGAACATATGTTTCGGCGTATGGCTGCTGAAGTTGTAGCCTTTTCGGCGCGATTCAACATTGTCGCCGACGCTGTTGCGGTTGGTGCTGCGGTTGAAGGTGTAGCCTGCGTAAACCTGCCAACGGTCGGTCAGGCTGCCGGAGATTTCGGCGTCCAAGCCGCGGCTGCTTTGATCCAGCGGTTCCCAATAAGGGTGCGGACGGGCATTGACGCGTTGGTTGTTGTTGTCTTTGTCGGTGCGGTAGAGGGCGACGGAAGTATTCAGACGACCTTCGTTCCATTCGCCTTTCCAGCCGATTTCGTAGTTGCGGCCCATAATCGGCGGCAGAAGGTTGTCGTTGTAGTCGCGGTTCATCGTTTGTTTGAAGATGGATGTGTAGGCGGCGTAAACGCTTTGCTTGGGCGTGATATCGTAAGTGATGCCGGCATAGGGGATGAAGCGGTTGCGTTTGAGCGCATAATAGGTGCCTTCCGAGCTGTCTTTGAGGTTTCTGTCCCAATAGAGGTTGCGGTGCCAGTTGGTATAGCGTCCGCCGACAATGACGTGCAGTTTGTCGGTAGGATTGATGCGCGCGCCCAAACCGAAGGCGTGGGTGCGGTAGCTGCCGTTGCCGCCGCGTGACTTGGCGGTATCGGCATCCCAATCGGGTTTGGCTTTTTCGCTGCCGTTGAACGCATCTGCGTTATAGGTGCTGCTGTCGTCGAACCAGCGGTTGCCCGTGTTCATCTTCTCTTTGGAATAGCTGTGCATGAAGAAGAGGTCGTGGCTTTGTCCGAAGGCGAAGATGCGGCCGGTCAGGTTGTTTTGAAAAGTAAACTGGCGGTTGCCTGCATCGTAACGGTCGAAGCTGTATGTGGTTCCCAGGCCGTCTGTGCTGATGCCGTTACCTGTGCCGCCCAGCGTGTAATATTCTTTTGAACTGGTGTTCTTGCGCCAGTCCAACTTGCTGCTCAGTTTCCAGTTGTCGTTGAAATAATGTTCAAACTCGGCAAAGAGATTGTATTTTTTCAGGCGGGCTTCGTTCCAATCCGCACCAAGATAGCGGCTGCGTTTCCACTCTTTGCCGTCTGCACGCATAGGCAGGCCGTCAGGATCGGGTGTTTCGGTTTGGTTGAGATAGCTTACGCCCCAAGTAAGTTTGCTGTTGTCGCCGATGTCTTTGTCCATCACGCCGTAAAGCAGGATGTCGCGGCCGCCGGATTGATCTTTGAAAGTTTTGTTACTGCCAACCGAGCCGACAAAGCGTCCGCGCAGGCCGTGTTCTTGGCTTAAGGTACCGGATGCATCAAAGACGCTGTTTACTTTGCCCCATGAGTTTGCCATCAAATCGGCGGAAAGCTGGCGTTTTGCAGTCGGCTTTTTACGGACGGCGTTTACCGTGCCGCCGGGTTCGTTGTTTGCCTGTGTCAAACCTGCCGCACCGCGCACCACTTCAATGTGGTCGTACATTGCCATATCTGTTGCACTGGTCGGGTCGCCGGCCGGGCCGCCTAAGCCGAATCCACCGGGAGAGCCGAGTTGAGTGGCAATACCGTCTTCTTCAAACTGTTCGATAAAATAGCCGCGCGACATGAAATGCGTGCGTCCGCCGCTTTTGAAAACATTGATGCCCGTAGCGTTTTGCAACGCACCTTCTAAGTCGGTGATGCCTTGGTCTTCAATTTGTTTTTTAGTAATGACACTGACGGATTGGGGAATTTCCCGCGGAGAGAGAACCAGCCCTGTGGTTGAGCGCAGGGCGGATACTGTGTAGCTGTTTTGACTTTCAGTGCGCAGGCTTTTGTTTTTACCCACTACGGTAACTTGTTCCACTTCAGCCTGGTGTACCTCTTCGGCAGCTTGTGCGGCTTGGGGCAATGCGGCAAGGCAGAGAGCAAGTGTGCTCAGTTTGAATAGTTTCTCAGAATGATGCATTTGATGAGGTCCTTGATAAAGAAAGATCTGTTTGTTTTTAAATATTGGCGGCAATATCTGTTTAAATTGAGCGGTTATTTTTTATAATCCGTTTTGTTTTAAAAATTAAATCTAAATCTCCGAATCATTTTATTTGATTCAATTTCGATTTTGCCAAACCATCGGGTCAAAAAAAGGTTGCCATCGGAAAGGGAGCCGTTGGCAACGAATGGAGGTGGTAATGCAATGAAAGCTAGATATAATGGGTAATACCAAACTAGCCATAAAGAACTATATCGAAACGGTGAGAAAAATCAACAGGAATTTTTTTCGGTTGAGAAAATTTTTTAGACTGTTTGCTTTATATCAAGATTTAAAAAAAGGTTTGATTGGAAAAGGCCGTCTGAAAACGGAAAGAATCGGTTTCAGACGGCCTTTGAATCAAGTGAGATTAGAACTTGTAATCGACTTTGAACATGACGTTGCGCTGTTGGCCATAGTAGTTGTTCGCGCCTTTGCTGCTGACTTTGTTGTTCTCGTAGTAGTAACGGTTGAACAGGTTGGTCGAAATCAGTGCAAGTTTCAGGTTTTTCGATGCCTGATAATCAATGTTGGCATTGAATACCGCATGACCGCCGCGCTTCACGCCGTAGAGGCTGGCGGTTTTGCTTTGTGCGGTTACGCCGCCGCCGATGGTCCATTTTTTGCCGTCAAACGGCAGGTTGTAGCTGGTGTGGAGGCGCAGCATGTGTTTTGGCGTGTGCAGGCTGAAATTAGTGCCTGCGGGGACGGTGCCTTTGCTTTCCGCTTCAAGATATTTGGACCGGTTGAACGTATAACCTGCAAACAGTTTCCAATCTTCGCTCAGGTTGCCGGATATTTCGGCTTCGATGCCGCGGCTGCGGACTTTGCCGACGGGTTCCCAATACCATTTTTGGTCTGCCGTATCCCAAACCTGCACCGCGCGGTTTTTCTGTTCGATGTCAAACAGGGCAAGCGAGGTATTCAGCTTGCGGTCAAACCATTCTCCCTTCCAGCCGATTTCGTAGTTCGCGCCGGTAACGGGTTCAAGATAGGATTTGTCTTTGCGCTGATTGCTGTTCGGTTTGAAGATGGATGTGTAGCTGGCATACAGGCTTTGGTTCGACGTCAAATCGTAGGTAACGGCGAAATAAGGATTGAAACGGACGGTTTTGCGGTCGGTAACCGAATCGGGATCGCTGTCTATCTTGCCGCCCGTGTAGAAATAGTCGGTTATATATTTCGATTTGATGTGGTTCCAACGCGTACCTGCCATGATATGCAGTTTTTCTTTCAACATATTGAAACGGAAGCCTAAAAGCAGCGCGTGGGTGGTGCGTTTGGAATGGGTTTCCCAATACATCTGATAAGGTGTGGCGTGCCAGTCGGCGGGTTCGGCGATTTCGTTGCCGGTAAAGGTCATCGGGTCGAAGGAAACGCCCGGGTTGTATTGACGGCGGCTGCCGTTGTTTTTGGTGTGCGTGTAAGTGTATTCGGTAAAGATTTCCTGCGGCACGCCTATAATTTCAAATTTGCCGTTCAAATTATTTTTGAAGGTCAGTTGTTTCTCATCATTGTCGTAACGGCTTAACCAGCCAGAGGCTAATGCGCTGCCGGGCGTGTAGCCTGCGTAGGACGTGGACGTATTGTAAATGCCGCTGTTTTTCTTGGTATTTTCGTTGTAGTTGTAATCCAGCTTGCCGGTATAACGCCAGTTGTCATTGAAATAATGTTCCACTTCGGCGAATGCGTTCGCTTTGTCGTAAACGCCTTTGTTCCAGTTGTAGCCCAGATAAGTATCGCGCGGCAGGTTCAATGCCACGCCCCAATCGTCGGGCTTGGTGTGTTTGCGTTGATAGAGGCCGCCCCAAGTGATTTTGGTGTTGTCGCCGACGGATGCGTCCATCACGCCGTAAAGCGTGGCATTGCCGCCTTTGACGCGGTCTTTGAAATTTTTGTCGCGTTCCAATGCGACGACGGCGCGGCCGCGCAAAGTGCTTTCATCGTTCAGACGACCTGAAAAGTCTCCCGTGGTGCGGACTTTACCGAAGCGGTCGATTTGGACTTCGCCCTGAATAATGCGTTCGCCAGTGGGGCGTTTGCGTACGGCGTTCACCGTACCGCCCGGCTCGCCGTTTGCCTGCGTCAGCCCGGTCGCACCGCGCACGACTTCGATATGGTCGTAAACGGCGATGTCGTTCATGCTTTGCGCGTCATACATCGGATTGTTGATGGCGCCGGGGACGGTAGATGAGATTCCGTCCTCTTCGATTTGGTCGATATAGAACCCGCGCGATTGGAAGCGCGGAATGCCGGCATCACGGATGACGTTTACGCCGGTGGTGGTTTTCAGGGCATCAACCAAGTTGGTAATCCCCTGCTCATTGATTTGTGTCTTGGTAATCACGCTTACCGACTGCGGCGTTTCTTTCGGAGACAAGGCAAGCCCGGTGGTGGTACGCATGGCTGAAGTTGTGTAGGAGTCGCGGTTTTCGGTGCGGGTGGAACGGTTTTTGCCGGTTACATTGACGGTTTGTAGCTCGGAAGTTTGTTTGGGTCGGGGTGTTGCAGTGTTTTCTGCTAAGGCTGCATAAGGCAGGGTGGCAATAATGAGTGCTAATGTTTTAAGGGTTGGGGCGTTCATGAACGTCTTTCTATAATTAAAATAAAATAATAATAATTATATTTTACGGTAATTTTGTTGTTTTGTAATTTAATAACAAGATTTTGAGGGTTTTTAGCGGATTTATGTTGTTTTTATGGTTTTTGAAGGTGTTTTTGAAATTAAACTAGTTAAGGGAATCAAGCGAGAGGCCGTCTGAAAATTTTTGGGGTTGTTCGGCTATAATGCTGTTTTGGTTTTTTTAAGGCCTTTGCAAAAATACGGTTTCGGGGTTTTAGGCTGAATGTGTACCCAATATGTTTGCAAAGGTTTTGGGGTATGAGGAGAATGAGATGAAGAAAGTTTTGGTGTTGCAGCATGGGGATTTGGGCGCGTGCGACTGGTCGGCGTTTGGCGGTTTGGTGTCTGCGTCATCAGGGAAGTCGATGTTGCGTGTGCCGGTTGATGATGATTTTAAATTGACGGACGAGATGCGTGCGGCGTTGATTGCACAGCAGATAGATGGCGCGGTGTTGCCGGATGTGGCTTTTGCTGATTTGGGACTGATTGTCAGCGATATGGATTCGACGCTGATTACGATTGAGTGTGTGGATGAGATTGCGGCCGGTGTTGGGCTGAAGGATGAGGTGGCAGCGATTACGGAGCAGTCGATGCGCGGCGAGCTGGACTTTGAGCAGTCTTTGCGCAAGCGTGTGGCTTTGCTGGCCGGTTTGGATGAGCGCGTGTTGGAAGAGGTGTACAAGAATGTGTTGCAGCTGTCGCCGGGCGCAGAATTTTTGTTGGAAGAGTGTAAACGGAATGATGTGAAGTTTATGCTGGTGTCGGGCGGATTTACGTTCTTTACGGAACGCCTACAACGGCGTTTGGGCTTGGATTTCCATTTTGCGAATGTGTTGGAAGTGGAAAACGGCAAGCTGACAGGCCGTCTGAAAGGGCGGATTATCGATGCACAGGCTAAGACGGATTTGTTGCGTGAATACCGTGAGCGTCTGGGTTTGGCTCCGTGGCAGGTGGTGGCGATGGGTGATGGTGCGAACGATATTCCGATGATAAGGGAGGCGGGATTCGGCATTGCTTATCGGGCGAAACTGAAAACTGAAGCGAATGCGGATGCGTGTGTGCGCTTTGGTGGTTTGGAGCGGATACGCGGTTGGTTTGCGTAAACTGTTTGAGGATGTTTGTCAGTCAGGCCGTCTGAACAATCGGGAAACCGGTTTTCAGACGGCCTGATGTTTTATAAGGCGATAAAACGGTAGCCTTCGGCATCAACTTCGAGAATGGAGGCGTAATTGTTGCGCCAGTCGCCGAGCACGATGCGGGTGTAATCGGCGTTGCGGTGGATATTTTCGCGGTGGGTATGGCCGTGGATGAGCAGGGGCGTGTGGAAGCGTTGGACGGTTTTGTGGGTAAAGGTTGGATTGACGTCCATGATGTCGGCGGTTTTGTGCTGTTTGTCCTCTTTGCTCTGCTTGCGGATTTTGGTGGTGATGTTCAGTCGGAGTGTGAGAGGCAGGAGCAGGAACAGGCGTTGCAGCCATTTTTGATGGACGGTACGGCGGAATTTTTGATAAGAATGGTCGTCGGTGCAGAGAGTGTCTCCGTGACAGAGCAGGGTGGGTGTGCCGAACAGGTCGATAACGGCATACTCGGGCAGTAAGGTCATGCCGGTATCGCGGGCGAAGGTTTTACCGATGAGGAAGTCGCGGTTGCCATGGATAAAATAGCAGGCGATGCCGCGCTTGGTCAGGTCGCGGATGGTTTGTTTGATGGTTTGAACCAAAGGGCTGTTTTCGTCATCGCCGATCCAAAAATCGAAAAGGTCGCCAAGAATGTATACGGCTTGGGCATGAACGGCTTTTTCTTGCATAAATTTCTGGAAGAGTGCGGTCAGTTGAGGATAGGATTCGCTCAGGTGCAAATCGGCGATGAAGTAAATCGGCATGATGATATGGGACGTATGGGAAGGGTTTTATTATAACTTGGGTTGCCGCGTTTGGATTTGGGCTTGGTGTTTTTCGTTTGTAATGCGGTGATTTTATTGTTTTGATGTGATAAAGGCCGTCTGAAACATCTTTTCAGACGGCCTTTGTGGTTTATTGGGCTTTGCCCTGATAAGTGATTTGTTTCAGTGTATCTTCTTGGTATAAGTCGCTGATGGGGACGGTATAGAAGAATTCGTTGCTACGAACAAAGCGGTTGACCAAATCTTTGTCGAGATGGAGGACGTGGTGTCGCAGTTTATTTAAGCCTTTGAATATCATGGTGCTCCAACGCATATAGCCGTCTGAATTGGGGCGGATGTCGTTCATGGCATCAAGGGCGAGGAGTTTGCGGTTTTGCTCTTCTTTATCTAAAGGATGGGAATAGATGCTTCGGAAGTAAAACGGTTGCTCGGAGGGCGGCGGCAGGCTGAGGGAAGAACCTACTTTGCCGATAGGGAAGTCGTCGCTCAGATAATGTATGGTGTGCAAAAACAGATTGCCGCGGCGGTAATCGATTTTACGCAGGGCTTCGATGGCGGCCAGCGCAGTATGTTGATGGTCAGGATGCACATCAATATTGGGGGACGGCGTCACGATAATATCCGGCTGAAATGTTTCTATCAGATAGCCAAGGTTGTCTACCAAGCTGTTCCAAGTCGAGCCGGGTTTGAGATGTTTCGCCAATGGGGAGGTATTGGCACTGCGGAAAATATCGACATCGGTCGTATCGATTTTGGTCGATTTAATCTCTTTTTCCGGATTTTGGCGCATGGCGGTCAATGTGCTGTCGAAGTAGCCCAGCTGCAGGATGTTTTCAGACGGCACGCCGGCCAAAAGGGGAACGGCTAGGCTGTTCCAAACGCGCATCCGGCCTTTTTGCAGATATTGTGCCTGGGTGTCGAAGTCGCATGTGCTGTAAAGATTGCCATAGTGAAAGCTGCCGCCTTCGCTGGCGGTTAAAGTGCAGATCATTGAATTGGCGGCGTGTTTTTCGTACAAGCCGTATGCGCTGAGTTCAGCATCGTCAGCATGAGGCGCGAGGACAAGGATTTTTTTGCCGTCGAGGTTTTCACGCGGATAAACAGAGAGTTCGATTTCTTGATCTGGCAAGGACAGGTATTTGCCTTCCAGGCGGATGGTTTTGTCGCTGTCGGAGAAGGTGTCGCTCAGATTGATATAGCGCACGCCTTTTGCGCCGTATTCGAAATATTGCTTCCATCTGCCTTTAGATGAAATGGTTTCAACAAAAGGCAGTATCAGCAATCCTGCCCAAGTCGATTTGATGCGGATTTTGGCAATAACGGTATCTTGCCCGCTGATAGTGGCGGGCAAAGTCAGGCTGCCACCCTTGAGGGTGGCATGCGCGGTAGAGGGAAGGGAGGGATAGTTATAATCTTGGTGTGTGTCGTAGGCGAACTGTTTTTTATGAATAATAGAAGTAATAATAAACAAAGTAACAAAAAAAATCAGTATCAGCCCAATTAGTATCAGAAACATTGTCAGGTTCCTTTATTGTTATAACAGCTATGATATTGCTTGCGAAGTCTATTTGTTTGTTTTTCTTACAAACGGTTGTTTTTTGTACTCTAACGTCATTAAAGAAAACGTTTAAAATAAAACAGTTTTCGGGTTGATTATATATAAACGACCAAAATGTAGAAAGGCCGTCTGAAAGATTTGAAAGAAATTTCAAAAATTTCAGACGGCCTTGATATTTTAAAGGTTAAGCCGGTAAATTATGCTTCTTTTGTTTCAACTGCTTTCTGACGCAGACGCAGGCTCAACTCGCGAAGTTGCTTGTCGTCGACCACATTAGGTGCATTGGTCAGCAGACATTGTGCACGTTGTGTTTTCGGGAAGGCAATCACGTCGCGGATAGATTCTGCACCGGTCATCAGGGTAACCAGACGGTCGAGGCCGAATGCAAGACCGCCGTGAGGAGGCGCACCGAATTTCAGGTTGTCCAAGAGGAAACCGAATTTCTCTTGTTGCTCTTCAGGGCTGATTTTCAGCGCGGCAAACACTTTTTCTTGTACGTCTGCACGGTGGATACGGATAGAGCCGCCGCCGATTTCCCAGCCGTTCAATACCATATCGTAGGCGCGAGCCAGGCAGTTTGCAGGGTCGGAAACCATCAGGTCTTCATGACCTTCTTTTGGTGCGGTAAACGGATGGTGTACGGCAACGTAGCGGTCAGCTTCTTCGTCGTATTCGAACATTGGGAAATCGACCACCCACAAAGGCTTCCATTCGTCTACGAAGTAGCCGTTGTCTTTGCCGTGTTCCAAACCGACTTTAATACGCAATGCGCCGATGGCTTCGTTTACGACTTTGGTTTTGTCTGCGCCGAAGAAGATGATGTCGCCGTTTTGCGCGCCGGTACGCTCGATGATTTCTTTCAGAGCGTTTTCGGACAGGAATTTCACGATTGGAGATTGCAGGCCGCTGTCTTCGCCGTTGGAGAGGTTGCTCACATCATTTACTTTGATGTATGCCAGACCTTTCGCGCCGTAGATGCCGACAAATTTAGTGTATTCGTCGATTTCTTTGCGGCTAAATTTCGCGCCGTTCGGTACGCGCAGAGCGACCACGCGGCCGCCTTTCATATCGGCTGCGCCACGGAAAACTTTGAATTCCTCAGTTTTCATCAAGTCGGTCAACTCGGTAAATTTCAAGTTGATGCGCATATCTGGTTTGTCAGAGCCGTAGTAGAACATGGCCTCAGAGTAAGGCATGCGTGGGAAGTTGCCCAAATCTACATTCAAAGCATCTTTGAAGACTTGTTTGGCCATGCCTTCAGTGATGTCCATGATTTCATCCTCGTTCAGGAACGAGGTTTCCAAGTCGATTTGAGTGAATTCAGGTTGACGGTCGGCACGCAAGTCTTCATCACGGAAACATTTGGTAATTTGGTAGTAACGGTCGAAACCTGCAACCATCAGCAATTGTTTAAACAATTGTGGAGATTGCGGCAGAGCGAAGAATTCGCCCGGATGAACGCGGCTTGGTACGAGGTAGTCGCGCGCGCCTTCGGGAGTGGAGCGGGTCAGCATTGGGGTTTCAATGTCGATGAAGCCTTGCGCGTCCAAGTAGCGGCGAACGCCCATAGCGACTTGGTAACGCAGGCGCAGGTTACGTTGCATGGTAGGACGGCGCAAGTCGATAACACGGTTGGTCAGGCGAACGTTTTCGCTGATGTTTTCATCATCGATTTGGAACGGAGGCGTAGCGGCAGCGTTCAAAACTTCGATTTCTTTAGCAAGGATTTCGATTTTGCCGGAAATCATTTTGTCGTTGGTTGTGCCTTCAGGGCGGTTGCGTACGCGGCCGGTAATGCTCAAAACGTATTCGTTGCGGGAGGAGTCGGCAGCGGCAAATGCTTCCGGAGTGTCAGGGTCGATAACGACTTGAACGATGCCTTCGCGGTCGCGCAGGTCGATAAAAATCACACCGCCGTGGTCGCGTCGGCGGTGTACCCAGCCTTTGACGGTAACGGTTTGGTCTAAGTATTGCTCGCTGATAAGGCCGCAATAGTTGGTACGCATAAAATCACCTTTTTATATTGTTCAATTTAAAAAAGAAGGAAAGGCCGTCTGAAAAAAAAGAAGACCTTAATTGTTATGTTCGGTATCACCGTCTTCTGACGGTTTTTGGGCAGATAGGGCTTTAACCGGTAAGTCGTCCGGCATGACCATGCCCAGTGAAATTACATATTTCAATGCCTGATCCACGCTCATGTCCAGCTCGCGAACGTCGTTTTTTTTAACCATGATGTAATAGCCGCCGGTCGGGTTGGGTGTGGTTGGGACGTAAACGGAAATATAGTCCTCATCTTGCGGCAGGCTGCCTTTGAGTTTGTCGGGGATATGACCGGAAACAAAGGCTATCGTCCAAATGCCCGGTTGTGGAAAGGGAACCAGTACGGGGGTTTTGAACGAGCGGCTGCTGTCGGAGAGCAGGGATTCGGAAACTTTTTTAACGCTGGAGTAGATGGATTTGACGACGGGAATCCGACCCAAAAGGCTGTCCCATGCGCCGAGAATCCGTCTGCCTAAAACGTTGGCGGCAAATACGCCAGTAACGAACAAGACGATGGTGGCGGCAACAATGCCCAAACCGGGTATGTTGAATCCCCAGAAATGCTGGGGCTGCCAGCTTTCCGGCAATAGGCTGATCAGTCTGTCGGCGGCGGATATGATGTAGGTCATCGCCCAGATGGTTACGGCAATCGGCAACCAAACCAGTACGCCTGTAATCAGGTATTTCTTTAAAGCCTTGGCGATTTTTCCGCTTTCGGCTGCTGCTTCTGTCATCTTTGTTTCATTCCGGCAAGTTTTGCCCAAACTTTGCATTATACGCGTTTGGGCGCTAGGAAACGAGTATTTTAAACGAATGGCTTGTTTTGTTTTATTGTTTCAGACGGCCACCTTGATTGCACAGGCCGTCTGAACAATATGGGGGGAATTAGATTCCGTCCCAGTCGTTGAACATCAGGCCGAAGCCGATGCCGTTTTGTTTGTGGTTGTAATCAATCAGGCTTTCGCCGTAGCCGTGGAAACCGCGGACAACGCCTTTGAGTTTGCCTTTAATTGGGAAGGTATAAGCAGCTTCAACGGCACCGCGTCCGCTTTTGGGGTTGTAACGCAGGACGGAATAAACATTTTGTTTGTCATTGAAGCGGTATTGGACTTTCAAGTCGCCGTAGCCCATGTATTTGTTGATGTCCGGATTGTCGTCGTCATCTCCTTTTTGGTCAAAGGCGCGCATCCAAACTCTAGGAATAACGGTCAGCTTGCCCCATTCCATGCCGGTCATGGCGTAAACGCGGTTCCATGAGCGCGATTCCGGGCGGCTTTGACCGTTGGATTGGTGAACAAAACCTGCGCCGACCATACGCAGCTTGCCGCCGAAAGGCAGGTCTGCTTTAACGGGTTGGGTAATGAAGATTTCAGGCTCGTAGTCGGTGTTGCGGAACGGTGCGGATTTGCGGCCTTGGTTGAAGATTTGCCAGTCGGATTTTTGGGTGTAGCCAAACCATACGTCGGCACGGGTTTTGAATAAATCTTCGGCAATCTTGCTTTTGAAGGAAACCTGCATTTTGGTTTCGAGGCGTTTCTGCTCGCTGAATTTTTCCTGCGTGGTTACACCGCGACTGGGGGATTCTGGGTGGTAGTTGGGGCTGCTGTTGTACCAAACAGGCATGAGGTACATAGGGTTGTGTTCGCGTACGCTCAACAGGCCGCGTGTGTCGTTTTTATCCAAATCGTACATCAGGCTTAAAGGCGTGTAGCTGTCGGCAGTTTCGCTTAATACGTCGTCTGAAATATTCGGATGGGTAGGGTTGTCGAGTACGATGGCCGCTTCTTTTTTCTCAATGCTCTTGCGGACGCTTTGTTCGAGGTCAACCGGTGTTTTGGTGCTTTCGGTTTGCGCTTGCGGCAGTGGGGATTGAGGGGGGAGTTGCGCCGAGTAGATGTTGTCGTAACACGCCAAACGGGTGGCGTTGTCTTGAATGGTGGTGCAGTGTAGGGCGGTATCGGCGGCGGCCAGCGGGGCGGCGGTAATGAATCCGATACTTAGGGAATGTTTCAACATCTTGTTCATGAGAGTTTCCGTTGTTTTTCAGACGGCCTGATGAAGGGTAAATGGTTTTATTTGGTCGGTTTGGGCTGTGAATACGGCAATGCCCCTGAAAGGCAAGACCTCAGGGGCATCGTATCAGCTCGATTATCCTGCTTGGGTTGTCAGGATTTCCGGCATCTGCGTCAGTATTAAGCCAAAGCTTTTACTTTAGCAGACAGACGGCTTTTATGACGGGCTGCTTTGTTTTTGTGGAATACGCCTTTGTCAGCGATGCGGTCGATGACTTTAACGGATTCTTGGTAAACTGCTTGAGCAGCAGCTTTGTCGCCGGCTTCAACTGCTTTCAACACTTTTTTTACAGCGGTACGGAATGCAGTACGCAGGCTGGCGTTGTGGGCGCGTTGTTTAACCGACTGGCGGGCACGTTTGCGGGCTTGTGCGCTGTTTGCCATATTGAATATCTCCTGAAAAATAAATTCTGTAAACGCGCAATTTTAAAGACAGATTTCCTTGTATGCAAGCTTTTTCTCTATAAACGCGCGCAAATCAGCCGTATTTTGCCCAAAAACGACAGCCGGTGCAACGCTTTTGGTAAAAAGATGGTGTTGCTTTGCCTTATTTCAATAAAAATCAGATGGATATTGCTTTGCGTTTGCTTACGTTTCCATTACAATAGCCTAACTCTGCGCCGGGGTGTTTATGGGGTGCAGGGTTTCTTATTTATTGACATTAACCACTCTTTCATCAGGAATCTGCCCGTATGAAAAAATCTGTATTAGCCGTATTGGCCGCATTGTCTTTGGCCGCGTGCGGCGGTGGCGAGAAAAAAGCCGAGCAACCTCAAGCAGGCAGCGCGCCTGCTGCCAATGCCGAGGCAGCCGCTACCGATACTTTGAATATCTACAACTGGTCAAACTACGTTGACGAAAGTACAGTCGAAGACTTCAAAAAAGCCAACAATTTGAAGCTGACTTACGATTTGTATGAAAACAATGAAACGCTGGAAGCCAAAATGCTGACCGGTAAATCCGGCTATGACTTGGTTGTACCCGGTATTGCCTTCCTGCCGCGCCAAATTGAGGCAGGTGCATACCAAAAAATCAATAAGGATCTGATTCCGAACTACAAAAACATCGACCCTGAGTTGCTGAAGATGTTGGAAACCGCCGACCCGGGTAATCAATACGCCGTTCCTTATTTCTCCGGTGTGAACACTTTGGCGATTACCGCGAAGGGCAAGGAGCTTTTGGGCGGAAAATTGCCTGAAAACGGCTGGGATTTACTGTTCAAACCCGAATATACCAACAAGCTGAAATCTTGCGGCATCGCTTTGTGGGATACACCGAGCGAAATGTTCCCAATCTTGTTGAATTACTTGGGTAAAGATCCTAAAGGCTCGAATCCTGAAGATTTGAAAGCAGCGGCGGAAGTTTTGAAAACCATCCGTCCTGACGTGAAACGTTTCAGCCCTTCCATCATTGACGAATTGGCGCGCGGCGACATCTGCTTGGCGGCAGGTAACGGCGGCGACTTGAACTTGGCCAAAGCGCGTTCCGAAGAAGTGAAAAACAACGTCGGCATTGAAGTGTTGACGCCGAAAGGCATGGGCTTCTGGATTGAATCTTGGCTGATTCCGGCCGATGCGAAAAACATCGTTAATGCCCACAAATACATCAACTACACGCTGGATCCCGAAGTGGCTGCGAAAAACGGTATCGCCGTAACCTTCGCACCGGCCAGCAAACCTGCACGAGAAAAAATGCCTGCCGAGCTGGTGAATACACGTTCTATTTTCCCGAACGAACAAGACATGAAAGACGGTTTCGTCATGCCTCAAATGAGCGCAGATGCGAAAAAACTGTCTGTTAACTTGTGGCAAAAAATCAAAGTCGGTTCAAATTAATTGTGAGCTGATTGTTTGAAGCAAAGCAAAGGCCGTCTGAAATTTTTCAGACGGCCTTTTTTAATGTCCCAATTTTTATCGTTTCAAAGCCAAAGTCAATACGCCTGCCGTTACCAAACCTAAGCCTATCCACTCCTGAGTGCTTGGGCGTTCGTCTAAGAAAACGACGGCCATCAGGGCGACCAAGACCAGGCTGAATTTGTCGACGGGTGCGACTTGCGAGGCGTTGCCCAGTTGCAGGGCTTTGAAGTAGGCGAGCCAAGAAGCGCCGGTAGCGAGGCCGGATAGGATGAGGAATGTCCAGTTACGGCCGGTAAAGCCGTTCACGCCCTGCCATTTGCCGGTGTAAGTTAAAAACAGTACCAAAGCGGCGAGGATAACTAAGGTACGGATAAAGGTAGCGAAATCTGAATCTATGCCCTGTAAACCCATTTTGGCGAAAATGGCGGTCAATGAGGCGAAGCCTGCCGATGCCAATGCCCAAAACAGCCATGCGTTGCTGCTCATGTTTTATTCCTTTGTTTCAAATTGTTGACAATATGAATCCGCTTGTTGATGAAATATCGAAATTTTCACTGCGGTTTGTCTTTGGAAAACGCTATAATAGAACTAATATTCTTTTTCTTCCAGCTGTCTTTAATTGTATTGTTTCAGACGGCCTTTCCCTCTCTCAATAAAGGAAAATCATGAGCTTCAAAACCGATGCTGAAATTGCCCAGTCTTCCACCATGCGCCCGATTGGCGAAATTGCCGCCAAGCTGGGTTTGAACGTGGACAACATCGAGCCCTATGGTCATTACAAAGCCAAAATCAATCCGGCTGAGGCATTCAAGCTGCCTCAAAAACAAGGCCGTCTGATTTTGGTTACCGCCATTAATCCGACTCCTGCGGGTGAGGGTAAAACCACTGTAACCATCGGTTTGGCGGACGCGTTGCGCCATATCGGCAAAGATTCGGTGATCGCCCTGCGCGAGCCTTCTTTGGGTCCGGTGTTCGGTGTTAAAGGCGGCGCGGCAGGCGGCGGCTATGCCCAAGTTTTGCCGATGGAAGACATCAACCTGCACTTCACCGGCGACTTCCACGCCATCGGCGCGGCGAATAACTTGCTCGCTGCCATGCTTGATAACCATATCTACCAAGGCAACGAGTTGAACATCGATCCGAAACGCGTGCTGTGGCGTCGCGTGGTCGATATGAATGACCGTCAGTTGCGCAACATCATCGACGGCATGGGCAAGCCTGTTGACGGCGTGATGCGCCCCGACGGTTTCGACATTACCGTTGCCTCCGAAGTGATGGCGGTATTCTGCCTTGCCAAAGACATCAGCGATTTGAAAGAGCGTTTGGGCAACATCCTTGTCGCCTATGCCAAAGACGGCAGTCCTGTTTACGCCAAAGATTTGAAAGCGAATGGTGCGATGGCGGCATTGCTCAAAGATGCGATTAAGCCTAACTTGGTGCAAACCATCGAAGGCACTCCGGCTTTTGTACACGGCGGTCCGTTCGCCAACATCGCCCACGGCTGTAACTCTGTAACGGCTACCCGTTTGGCGAAACATCTTGCCGATTATGCCGTAACCGAAGCAGGCTTCGGCGCGGATTTGGGCGCGGAAAAATTCTGCGACATCAAATGCCGTCTGGCTGATTTGAAACCCGATGCGGCTGTTGTCGTGGCCACTGTCCGCGCTTTGAAATACAACGGCGGCGTGGAGCGTGCCAACCTCGGCGAAGAAAACCTTGATGCTTTGGCAAAAGGCCTGCCTAATCTGCTGAAACACATTTCCAACCTGAAAAACGTATTCGGCCTGCCTGTGGTGGTTGCCATCAACCGCTTCGTGTCCGACTCCGATGCCGAGTTGGCCATGATTGAAAAAGCTTGTGCGGAACACGGCGTTGAAGTTTCCCTGACCGAAGTATGGGGCAAAGGCGGCGCGGGTGGTGCAGACTTGGCGCACAAAGTTGTTAACGCCATCGAAAACCAACCCAACGAATTCCGCTTCGCCTACGATGTTGAGTTGAGCATTAAAGACAAAATCCGTGCGATTGCCCAAAAAGTATACGGCGCGGAAGATGTCGATTTCAGCGCGGAAGCGTCTGCCGAAATCGCTTCACTGGAAAAACTGGGCTTGGACAAAATGCCTGTCTGCATGGCGAAAACCCAATATTCTTTGAGCGACAACGCCAAACTCTTGGGCTGCCCTGAAGGCTTCCGCATTACCGTGCGCGGCATTACCGTTTCTTCCGGTGCGGGTTTCATTGTTGCGCTGTGTGGCAATATGATGAAAATGCCGGGTCTGCCGAAAGTCCCGGCTGCCGAGAAAATCGATGTGGACGCAGAAGGCGTGATTCACGGCTTGTTCTGATTTAGATTGATATTGAAATAGATAAAGGCCGTCTGAAACCGAGGTTTCAGACGGCCTTTTATGGTTTAAGTGAATTTCAATTGGCTTTTTAAGAAATTGAAGAACTTGTCTATCATGCCAAACAACGTATTGCGGTCTTCGCCAAACAATGAAATGCTGCGGTCTTTGCTGATTCTGTCATAAGCGGCAAAAATGGTTTTCAGTTCTTCAGTGGTTAAACGCAGTTGCTTTTCATGCAAGATTCGGCTTAAGAGGGTTATTTCTACTGGGTTCAATTCAGGGAAAAGGTGACTGAACCACAATTCCATGGTGTATTGGACGGATCTGTTGATTTTGTCTTTTTTTTTGCTTTCTTGAGCTGTGTGTATCCTGTAAGACAACAAAGACTCAGGCAGGTTGGCAAAGGTTTTGCCATGTAGGGCGCATTGCACCCACATATGGAAATCGGGCGCGGTTTCTGTCGCGGTGTAGTTTATCTCAAGGTTTTTAATGCTGTCGTGCCGCCACATGGTGGTGGGGTTGAACATGTTTTGGGCGGCAAAGGAGAGAAAGGCTTTAATGTCTTTGTCGAGCAGGGGGAGGTCGCTTAAAACGGGTTCTCTTCCGGTTTGGTCATCAAAAAAGATGGTGGCTTGGCTGCCGACAATATCGATTTCGGGATGGCTGTCTAAGAAGTGAATTTGTTTTTCAAAACGATCCAAGGCGCAAATATCGTCCGCATCCATTCGTGCCACATATTCGACCTCTACGTCTTTGAGCATATCCATGGCAAATTGGCAGGCAAACGGCTCGCCCTTGTTTTCCGGAAGATGGAAAACCTGCAAACGTGAATCTTTGGCTGCGTAAGCCTCGAGGATTTCGCCGGTTTTGTCTGTTGAAGCATCGTTGATGGCGATGACGAAAAAGTCGCGGAATGTTTGACTCAATACCGAATCCAAGCATTCGGTCAAATAAGCTTCGGCACAATAGGCCGGCAAAATAACGGCAAGTTTCATGTTTGCTTTCGATGTGTTTTGATGTGTAGTCGGTGGAAGATTTTACTATAAATTTCCCAAAAGCTAAGGCCGTCTGAAACCTTATTTTCAAGTTTTCAGACGGCCTTAGTGTGAATCCGATATACGGATTATTTAACGATTTGGTTCAATTCGCCTTTAGCGTATTTGGTTGCCATTTTTTCCAAAGAAATTGGTTTGATTTTGTCGGCTTGGCCTTCGCAACCGAATGCGAGGTAGCGGTCAAGACAGATTTGTTTCATGGCTTCGACGGTTTTGCTCAAGTATTTGCGCGGGTCGAATTCGGATGGGTTTTCTGCCATGAAGCGGCGGATGGCACCGGTAGAGGCGAGACGCAAGTCGGTATCGATGTTGACTTTGCGGACACCGTGTTTGATGCCTTCGACGATTTCTTCAACCGGTACGCCGTAGGTCTCACCGATTTTGCCGCCGTGTTCGTTGATGACTTTCAGCCATTCTTGCGGAACGGAGCTGGAGCCGTGCATCACGATGTGGGTGTTAGGCAGGGCTTGGTGGATTTCTTTGATGCGGTCGATACGCAATACATCGCCTGTGGGCGGACGAGTGAATTTGTATGCGCCGTGGCTGGTGCCGACGGCAATAGCCAATGCGTCAACGCCGGTATCTTTAACGAAACGTACGGCATCTTCAACGCTGGTCAGCATTTGGTCGTGGGAAAGTTTGCCCACTGCGCCGACGCCGTCTTCTTCGCCGGCTTCACCGGTTTCGAGGTTGCCCAATACGCCGATTTCGCCTTCAACGGACACACCGCAAGCGTGGGAGAAGTTAACCACGGTACGGGTGGCGTTGACGTTGTATTCGTAAGAAGAAGGGGTTTTGCCGTCTTCCATCAGCGAGCCGTCCATCATTACGGAGGAGAAGCCCAGTTGGATGGAGCGTTGGCACACATCAGGAGATGCGCCGTGGTCTTGGTGCATCACGACAGGGATGTGCGGGAATTCTTCGACTGCGGCCAAAATCAGATGGCGCAGGAATGGGGCACCTGCGTATTTGCGTGCGCCTGCGGATGCTTGAACGATAACGGGGGCGTTGACTTGGTCGGCCGCCTCCATGATTGCGCGCATTTGTTCGAGGTTGTTAACGTTGAATGCGGGCAGACCGTAGCTGTTTTCGGCAGCATGGTCCAATAATTGGCGCATGGATACGAGTGCCATGAGGAGCTCCTGAAGTAGTGAAGGGTAAATTTATCCGATAAATTATAATGTTTTTTGAAATGAAAAACTACAAGCTGCTACATTGTTTTTATATATTAACGAACAGGGTCTCGGTTTATAATGGCGTAGTATTGAAAACGGGTGTGCAAAATGGATAGGATTTTGGTGGTCGAATGTGGTAAGCCTTTGTTTCAGACGGCCTTGACGGTGCAGGTGGGCGATGTGAACTATGGAGGTCATCTGGCGAACGATGCTGTGTTGCGTTTGTGCCATGAAGTGAGGATGCGTTGGCTGGCGAAGCTGGGTTGGAGCGAAATGGATGCCGGAGGGGCAGGCCTGATTATGGCGGATGCGGCGGTGCAGTATTTGGCGCAAGGTCATCATGGTGATGAGCTGTCGGTGGAAATGGGGGCGGCGGGTGTGGCCGGTGTGGGCTTTTCTTTGCTGTACCGTATCTGCAGGATTTCAGACGGCCTTGTGCTGGCGAAAGTGCAGACAGGCATGGTGTGTTTCGATTATGTTAAGCAGCGTGTCTGCCGTTTGCCTTCGGCATTGAAAACGGCATTGGAGGCCGTCTGAAATGGCGGAATCAAATTTTGCGCTTCATCTTGAACGCTATCTGAAAACCTTGCTGCAACAAGGCAAGTCGGAGCATACCGTTTCCGCTTATCGGCGCGATTTGAGTGAGTTGATGCGCCTGTTGCCCGATAACCTGGGAAACGGCCTGCCGACGCGCCGTGATTTTGTGGCGGTATTGAAAAAGCTGTCGCAAAAGGGCTTAAGCGAAAGTAGCTTGGCGCGGAAATTGTCGGTGTGGCGGCAGTATTGCAGTTGGCTGGTGCAGATAGAAGTTATGGAAAGCGACCCGACATTTAATATGAAAGCGCCGCGCCTGCCCGAACGCCTGCCCAAAGCTTTGCCGCAAGAACCTTTAAACCATATCCTTGACCATGCGCCGGTTGATGACGAGTTGGACGTACGCGATAAGGCCATGTTTGAATTGATGTATGGCAGCGGTTTACGCCTGAGCGAGATACAAGGGTTGAATCTGAACAGTATCGTCTTGGACGAAGGCTGGGTCAGCGTGAAGGGTAAAGGCGGAAAGCAGCGGCAAGTGCCTTTGGTGGGCAAGAGCATTGCGGCATTGCGTGATTATTTGGCAGTGCGTATTGCCAAAGAGGGTGAGCAGGCCTTGTTCACCAATAAGAACGGCAGCAGGCTGGGGCAACGTCAAATCCAAAAACGCCTGCAGGCGTGGGCAGTGCGCGTGGGCAGCGCCAGCCATATCTCGCCGCACATGATGCGCCACAGCTATGCAACCCATCTTTTGCAGGCATCGGGCGATATCCGTGCAGTACAGGAATTGTTGGGGCACAGCAACCTTTCCGCTACGCAAGTTTATACAAAGTTGGACTTTGACCATTTGGCGCGTGTTTATGATGAGGCGCACCCAAGGGCGAAACGGAAAAAATGATTTTGTTTGAATCAGGCCGTCTGAAAGAATGTTTTCAGACGGCCTGATGTTTTATGGATAAAAAATACAGATGGTTTGAAACCATTTGAATTTTTATCGGTCTGATGAGGTTTAAATATTGGCCTGATGTGCGGATGGCATAAAGATTGTAAGAGTCGATGGCTTTTTTAATACCGTTTATCTTTTCAGATGGCCGCTTGTTTGATAATATTAGTAATGAGAGCTAATATCATATTATGATATACAGCCTTTAAAACAGCAGGTCTATAAACTTTCTCTATAAGCATTAATGCTTATTTTGACTGTAAAACGACTTGCAAACGGGAATTGTTGCTATTAACATAACGGAATTATGGATAAAAAACGAATTTTAACTCCAGCCGTCGTGACTTCCGTTGCGTTGATTCACGTCGGTTTGGTTGCACTTTTATGGCACGCGCACAAACCGCCTCCTGTCGAAATAGCGAATATTGAATTTGTCGATTTAGGCGATTTCGGCGGTGGCGACGGTAGTCCTGAGGGCGAAGGCGCACCTGCCGCCCCCGAGCCTGCCCCCGAACAACCGAAGCCAAAACCCAAACCTAAGCCTGTCGAGCCGCCCAAACCTGTTATCAAACCTGTGGTAACGAAAAAAGAAAAAGCGGATATCGTACAGCAAAAGGAAAAACCGAAACCTATCGAGAAACCTAAGCCCGAGCCTAAGCCAGAACCCAAACCTGAGCCGAAGCCCGAGCCAAAACCAGAGCCAAAACCAGAGCCAAAACCAGAGCCAAAACCAGAGCCGAAGGCAGAACCTAAACCATCTCCCAAAGCATCTGAACACTCAGGCAGCAAAACCGGGCCGAATACTGCTGAAAACGGTAAAGGCAACGGAGAAGGCAAAGCCTTGGGCGGAGAAGGAAAAGGCAACGGCGGCGGTACGAAAGGTACAGGCAGCGGCCGTGGCGAAGGCAGCGGATCCGGCAGCGGCGGTGCGAAAGGCGAACATGGCTCCGGTACCGGTGGCGGAGGTGGTGGCAGCGGTACAGGTGCCGGCAGCAGTAAAGGCAATCCTGCAAAAGGAACCTGCCATATTCCAAGACCTCCGTATCCTTCACTGTCCACTGAAAATGGTGAAGAGGGCTTGGTTGTTTTGAAAGTCTTGGTTGGTCCTGGCGGTAAAGTGGATTCAATTAGTGTGAATAAATCAAGTGGTTATAGTCGTCTGGATAATGCAGCGCGTAAAGCCGTTAAAGATGGTAGCTGTCATGCAAGTGTTTGGACTGAATTTAAAGTACCTGTCAAATTCACGCTCGAATAAGTATCTAGGCCTAAGCTGATTGATTAGAAAATATATGCTGTTGGGGAATGATTTTAAATGACCCGATAGAAATTTTAATTTTATTTTTAACTTGGAAAAATTATGGATTTAAGTTTAGTTTTCAAATCAGGTGATGTGGTACTGATTGGTGTATTTGTCCTGATGTTGTTGATGAGTGTGGTGACTTGGAGCGTCATCGTGATCCGTTGCATCAAATACCGCAAAGCGAAAAAAGGCAATGCTCAGGTAAAAGAGTTGATGCTGAATGCGTTTACGCTGGCTGACGCCGTACAAAAAGCCAAAGCGGTAGAAGCACCGATGAGCAATGTTGCCGATGAGTCTCTGCGCGCATACCAAAACTACCGTCAAACGACAAGCAAATCGCTGATTGACGAATTGCCTTTGAACGAATACTTGGTCGTTCATATCCGTAACAGTTTGGCTCAAACCATGCGCCAGTTTGACTACGGTATGACCGCTTTGGCCTCTATCGGTGCAACCGCTCCTTTTATCGGTCTGTTGGGTACTGTTTGGGGTATTTACCATGCCCTGATCGGCATCAGCGAAAGCGGTCAAATGAGCATTGCTGCGGTAGCCGGTCCGATTGGTGAGGCTTTGGTGTCGACTGCTGTCGGCCTGTTTGTGGCGATTCCGGCCGTATTGGCGTACAACTTCCTCAATCGCGGTACGAAAACCATCGCGCAAGATATGGACGCATTTGCACATGACCTGCATGTCCGCCTTCTGAACCAAAAGGATTAAACCATGGCTTTCGGATCAATGAATTCCGGCGATGATGCGCCGATGTCGGATATCAACGTTACGCCTTTAGTGGACGTGATGCTGGTGTTGCTGATTGTATTTATGATTACCATGCCGGTGCTGACCCACTCGATTCCTTTGGAGTTGCCGACTGCTTCGGAAAAAGCGGCGAAAGAGGATAAGCAGCCTAAAGATCCTTTGCGTTTGAGCATTGATGCCAGTGGTGCCTATATCGTTGGCGGCGATTCCGATACCAAAGTGGATTTGGCAACGGTAACTGCCAAGCTGAAAGAAGCCAAAGCGAAAAACGAAGATGTGATTGTGGCGATTGCGGCGGATAAAGCGGTTGAATACGATTATGTTAACCAAGCCCTGCAAGCGGCACGCGAAGCCGGTATCAGCAAAATCGGTTTTGTAACGGAAACCAAAGCGCAATAATCTTTTGAATATAGTAAAGGCCGTCTGAAATTTGAGTAAAGTTTCAGACGGCCTTTTGTTGTATTTGGTAACTATATGTCCAGGCTGTATAATTAGCGGATTAAATTGAATAACGACAATACAGGAACCGCCATGACAGAAACCATCGAACGCGACAGTATGCAATACGATGTCGTGATTGTCGGCGCAGGCCCGTCGGGTTTGTCCGCCGCCATCAAACTCAAGCAGCTTGCCGAAAAGAATGGACGCGAAATCAGCGTTTGTGTGGTGGAGAAGGGTTCGGAGGCCGGTGCGCACTCGCTGGCCGGTGCCATCATCGATCCGATTTCTTTGAATGAGCTGATTCCTGATTGGAAAGAAAAAGGCGCGCCGCTGACGCGTACAGTGACGAAGGACAGGGTTTTGTTCCTGACCGAGAAAAAAGCCTTCAACTTGCCGGTTACCCCGAATTTCGACAACCATGCGAACTATATTGCCAGCTTGGGCGAAGTCGTGCGCTGGCTGGCGGAGCAGGCGGAAAATTTGGGTGTGGAAATCTATCCGGGCTTTGCCGCTGCCGAAGTGCTGTATCACGAAGACGGTTCGGTCAAAGGCATTGCGACCGGCAATATGGGTGTGGGCAAAGACGGAGAACCGACCGAATCATTCCAGCCCGGCATGGAGCTTTGGGCGCAACAAACCATATTTGCCGAAGGCTGTCGCGGCTCGCTTTCCAAGCAAGTTATTGAACAATTTAAGCTCGACCAAAACAGCGAGCCGCAAACTTACGGCTTGGGCATTAAAGAAATTTGGGAAGTGCCGTCTGAAAAACATCAGCCCGGTTTGGTCATGCACAGCGCAGGCTGGCCGTTGGACAGCAAAACCTACGGTGGCTCGTTTATTTATCACTTTGACGAAAACAAAGTCGCTGTCGGTTTTGTGGTCGGCTTGGATTATCAAAACCCTTATTTGTCGCCGTTTGAAGAGTTCCAACGTTTCAAAACTCATCCTGAAATCCGCAAAACCTTTGAAGGCGGCCGCCGTATCGCTTATGGCGCGCGTTCGCTGATTGAAGGCGGTTTGCAAAGTTTGCCGAAGCTCTCGTTCAAAGGCGGCGTTTTAATTGGCGATGCGGCGGGTTTCCTGAATATGCCGCGCATCAAAGGCATTCATACCGCGATGAAATCCGCCATGCTCGCCGCAGAAGCAGTATTTCCTTTGTTGGAAAACCTCGAAGAAGTGGAAAGCTTCGATAGCGGCAAAGAGGCCACCGATTATCAGCAACGCTTTGAACAAAGTTGGCTGTATCAAGAGCTTTACGCCGCGCGCAATGTCCGTCCGTCATTCAAATGGGGCGTTTACCTCGGCTCAATCTATACCGGTATCGACCAAATGATTTTCAGAGGCAAAGCCCCTTGGACTTTGAAACATCACGGCAAAGACAACGAGCAGCTCAAAAAAGCCTCCGAATGCAAGCCGATTGATTATCCGAAGCCCGACGGTGTTTTGACCTTTGACCGTTTGAGTAGTGTTTTCCTTGCCAACCTTGCGCACGAAGAAAACCAGCCCGACCATTTGGTGCTGAAAAATCCGCAGGTCATGATAGACGTAAACTACAAAGAATACGCCTCGCCCGAAACCCGCTATTGTCCGGCCGGCGTATATGAAATCGTCGAAGAAAACGGCAGTCCGCGTATGCAAATCAACGCTGCCAACTGCGTCCACTGCAAAACGTGCGACATCAAAGACCCGACGCAAAACATCACTTGGATTTGCCCTGAAGGCGCAAGCGGACCGAATTACGGCGGAATGTAATTTACTGTTTTGAAGTCAAAACCTAAAGGCCGTCTGAAAAGTTTCAGACGGCCTCTATCCTATTATTTCATCAATGGAAGCATTATGAACACGCACATTTGGCAGGCAGGCCGATTTGAAATCGCCTTAGACAAACCGAAAATTATGGGCATCGTCAATCTGACCCCCGATTCATTTTCCGATGGCGGCAACTATTCGCAAAATGTCCCAATAGCATTGGCACATGCCGAGCAGCTTCTGAAAGACGGTGCGGATATTCTCGATATCGGCGGCGAATCTACCCGTCCGGGTTCGGATGATGTTTCTCTCGAAGAAGAATGGGCCAGGGTGCAGCCGGTTTTAGCGGAAGTGGCCAAGTGGAATGTTCCCGTCAGTTTGGACACACGCCGTACGGCGATTATGGAAAAAGCCTTGGCACAAGGCGGCGTGGACATTATCAACGATGTTGCCGCATTGAGTGATGAAGGCGCAGTCGCATTGCTGGCGCAACAGCCGAATACAGGCGTGTGTCTCATGCACATGCAGGGTTTGCCCAAAACCATGCAGCTTAATCCGCAATATCAAGATGTCGTCGAAGAGGTCGCGCGCTATTTAAAAGCACGCGCGGCAGAATGCGTTCAAGCAGGCATTGCCTCTGAACGCATCACGTTAGACCCCGGCTTCGGTTTCGGCAAAAACCTGCAACACAACATCACCCTGATAAAACATTTGCCTGAGTTGATGGACGCAACCGGATTCCCGCTTCTGATCGGTGTATCGCGCAAACGTATGATTGGCGAGCTGACAGGAGAACAAGATGCCTCTAAACGCGTACACGGCAGCGTCGCAGCCGCTTTGGCCACAGTCGCCCGAGGCGCGCAAATCATCCGTGTTCACGATGTCAAAGCAACATCGGACGCTTTGAAAGTTTGGGAAGCATTGGGCATATCGGCATAATACCTGAATAGAAAACCAACAGGCCGTCTGAAACATTTGCCCGGCATCTTGAACAAGCAACAAGTTATGCTATAATCCGCTTTTACTCTTGACGGGTCTGTAGCTCAGGGGTTAGAGCAGGGGACTCATAATCCCTTGGTCGTGGGTTCGAAACCCACCGGACCCACCAAATATTAAAAATGCCCGAGGCTTTTGGCTTCGGGCATTTTTGTATTTATTGATTTTTGAAGGGTTGGAATATAATGTGAACAACAGCATAAAAATCAACCTATAAAATGAATACAAAAGGTTAAAGCACATTTAGGTAATGCTTTTTTAGGCTGAAAAGGGCTTATCACATTGACACCCTTATAGTCGTTGAGGGTAAATTTGATTTTGATTATCAGCCGCCTGAGCCGGGATTGGTATATAACGTTCCCAATTTTGTATTGGAAAAAGACCGTTACGTTGATTGGGAAGATACTTGGCGTACTTTTTGACTAGGGAATAAGTAAATGGCGAACAGTTACTTTTTGCTTGCTCTGGTTGATATCTTTCTATTATTTTAAAATTAGCAATGCCGTCTGAAAATCCTAATTTCAGACGGCATTTTTTATTTTTCCGAGTAATACCACATGGCCCTATATTGAGAGGCTGATGATTATTTCGATATAACTGGACTGTTTTTCAGACGGCCTGAAGATTTAATCAACCATTCTGCGTATTTCGTTGATTGGGATACGCGGGGTATAGAGTATGTCGTAGGTTGGTTTGTCCAAAAGATCTTGCAGGGAGTATTGATCTAAATGGTTGAAGAAGGCTTTGATGGCGCCGGTAATGATGCCGGTCAGTC
The DNA here is from genome assembly GCF_051962755.1 of Neisseria sp. P0008.S004. Taxonomy (NCBI): domain Bacteria; kingdom Pseudomonadati; phylum Pseudomonadota; class Betaproteobacteria; order Neisseriales; family Neisseriaceae; genus Neisseria; species Neisseria sp. P0008.S004. The sequence goes on along the minus strand of NZ_JBQCUZ010000001.1, from coordinate 33,310 downwards.
GGCAGGATGGGGTGATGAGGCATTCGTTGTTATCGCCCATGCATTCGACAACCTGCATCGGCTCCAGATGGCGCACGACTGCGCCGATGTTGATTTTTTCGGGAACATCCGCCAAGCGCAAACCGCCGCCTTTGCCGCGTACGCTGACCAGAAATCCGCCTTTGACTAATGAGGTAACCACTTTCATTAAATGGCTTTTGGAAATATTGTAAGTCTCGGCAATGGTGCTGATATTGACGAGGGTGTCATCATTAATGGCGGTATAAACCAATACGCGCAATCCGTAATCGGTATGTTGGGTCAGATACATAGCTGGCTCTTTGAATATTTTTCTTATATGTCAAAAGGGTAGTGTTTGGTAAGGGGTTGTTTGACTTTATGTGGGATTGGGTTTCATAATATCTGAAACATTTGAATTAATCCAGTTTGACAAACTGTTGCCATTATAACGAACTTATGAAACCCTTGAAACGCCACCCTGCCTTAATAGAACTTTCCCGCGAGCATCATGGCTCGCTGTCGTTGTGCGTCCGTCTCCTGCGTACGCCGGAGCAAAGCCACCAAGCGGAGCTGGATCCTCATTTTGTGGAGCTTGAGCCACATTTTTTGGAGGAGGAAACCATGTTTGCGCCGTATTGGGATAAGGTTGATCCGGCGTTGAGGCAGCGTTTTGAAGGCGATCATGCCAAGCTGCGTGCGATGATGGCTCATCCTGAATATATGAATGAATCATGGAATAAGGATTTTGCGGTAACTTTGCGTGATCATGCGCGTTTTGAGGAGCGCGAGCTTTTTCCTGCGATTGAACCTTTTTTGCCTTTGCCTGAGAATGTGTAATAGGAAAGGGAATCGATGGCCGTCTGAAAAGTTTCAGACGGCCTCTGTTGCTGTTTTATAATGATATAAAAATTGAAGGAACCACCATGAACGATTTGTTCAAACATCCTGTATGGGCAATGGCCTTCCGCCCGTTTTATTCGTTGGCGGCTTTGTATGGCGCATTGTCTATATTGCTTTGGGGCTTTGGCTATCAGGGTACGCCTGAATTGCCGGGTTTGTATTGGCATGCCCATGAAATGATTTGGGGCTACGCCGGATTGGTTGTCATTGCATTCTTGCTGACGGCCGTGGCAACTTGGACTGGCCAGCCGCCCACGCGCGGTAAGGCGTTGGTAGGTTTGACCGCATTTTGGCTGCTTGCGCGTTTATGTGTGTTTATTCCCGGCTGGGGTGCGACGGCAAGTGGCATATTCGGCACGATCTTTTTCTGGTATGGCGCGGTATGCATGGCTTTGCCGGTAATTCGTTCTCAAAATAAGCGCAACTATGTTGCTGTGTTCGCTATTTTTGTTTTGGGCGGCACCCATTTCGCCTTCCATCTGAAAGTGCAGCCGTTTGATGCCATTGCGCTGATGACCGGTTTGCAATCCGGTTTAATTATGGTGGCCGGATTTATCGGTTTGATCGGCATGCGGATTATCTCGTTCTTTACGTCCAAGCGCCTGAATGTGCCGCAAATTCCCAGCCCTCAATGGGTAGCGCACGCTTCACTTTGGCTGCCTATGCTGACCGCCATGATGATGGCGCATAATATTTTGCCGGGACTGGCTGCGTTGTTTGCTCTGGCTGCCGGTGTGATTTTTACTGTGCAGGTGTACCGCTGGTGGTATAAAGCCGTACTGAAAGAGCCTATGCTTTGGATTTTGTTTGCCGGCTATCTGTTTACAGGCTTGGGCTTGATTGCTGTCGGTATTTCTTATTGGATTTCAAGTTTCCTGAATTTGGGCGTACACCTTATCGGCGTTGGCGGTATCGGCGTGCTGACTTTGGGCATGATGGCACGAACCGCGCTTGGCCATACCGGCAACTCTATTTATCCGCCGCCTAAAGTGGTTCCTGTTGCCTTTTGGTTGATGATAGCCGCAACGGTTGTCCGTGTTTTGGCAACCTTTGTGAGCGGTACGGCATATACGCACAGTATCCGTTGCTCCGCCGCTTTGTTTGCCGTGTCTCTGCTGTTGTACGCATGGAAATATATTCCTTGGCTGATCCGTCCGCGTTCGGATGGTCGTCCGGGTTAACGGTTTGGCAAAATGAAAAGGCCGTCTGAAAAGTTTCAGACGGCCTTTATTTATTGATAATAAAAAAAGCTTTTCAAAGTATGAAAGGCTTTTATTGAAACTGTGGCCTCGCCAACAGGAATCGAACCTGTATTTTACGCTTAGGAGGCATACGTTCTATCCGTTGAACTATGGCGAGGCGTTAAAGGAAGGGATTTTAAACCTTTCCGGCAACAAAAGACAATAAGCCGGCGGCAATCAAAGGGCCGACCGGAATACCGCCGACAAAAGCAACGCCGATGACGGTACCGATTAATAATCCGGTTACCAAAACAGGCTGTTCGCTCATCAATGGAACACCGCGTCCGGCAAGCCAAGCGACGAAGATGCCGATAAGGACGGCGGCAATCATTTTGAAATTGAGAAACTCAGACAGCGGCGGAATCTGTATTTTGCCCGAAACCAGCGGACTCAATACGCCGATGGTCAGTATAATGATGCCCACTTGCAGGCCGTGTTTTTCCACGAAGGGAATGTATTGCGACAAAGCGGTTTGCTGCATCAGCAATAAGACGGCCGCCGAAATCGTAATCGAGTTGTTGTTGCTGACAACGCCCAAAAAAATCAGCGTAACCAGAAACAAAGGGACAAAGCTGAAATTCATCGGATTAAGATACTCGGGCTAAGGATTCTTTTGCCAGTTGGATCATGGCTTCTTTGACTTCGCTGTCAGGCAACACGTTCAATGAAGCGATGGCTTTGTCGACGGCTTTTTTCGCCTCGGAAATCGAATACGGCAAAGCATCGGAGTTGACGACATAGTCGTGGATTTTTTCAAAATAGCTGCGGTCGGCATTTTCCAAAGCGTGGCGCACATCATTTGCTGCCTGCTCGGAGCCGTTTCTCATCAGATAAATCAATGGCAGGGTAGGTTTGCCTTCCGCCAAATCGTCGCCGACGTTTTTGCCGATTTCTTCGGTTTCACCTGAGTAGTCCAATACATCGTCAATGATTTGGAAAGCCGTACCGACGTACATGCCGTAGTCTTTCAAGGCTTGCTCGTGTTCAGGGGAAGCCTTGCCCAAAATTGCGCCGACTTGCGCTGCCGCTTCAAACAATTTTGCTGTTTTGTATTGGATAACTTGGACGTATTGCTCTTCGGTAATATCCGTATTGCCGATGTTCATCAGCTGCATGACTTCGCCTTCGGCGATGATGTTGGTCGCGTCTGCCATCACTTCCAAAATACGCATACTGCCCGAACCAACCATCAGTTGGAAGGCGCGTGTATAGAGGAAGTCGCCGACCAAAACAGCCGCCGCGTTGCCGAAGAGGTTGTTTGCCGTTTTACGACCGCGGCGTAAATCGCTTTCATCGACGACATCGTCGTGTAGGAGGGTGGAGGTGTGGATGAATTCCACCATTGCTGCCAGCGAGTACAGTTTTTCATCGTCATGCCCGACTGCTTTGCCTGCCAAAATGGTAATAATCGGACGCAGGCGCTTACCGCCCGCGCTGATGATGTATGTGCCGATTTGCGAAATCAGCGCAACATCAGATTGAACAGCTTGGTTGATGACCGCATTAACTTTGGCAAGGTCATCGGGCAGGTGGCGTTGGAAGTAAGGCAGGTTTTCGAACATAAAACATTCTCTGTTGACAAAACGGAGCGGGGCTCCAATGAATCTGTTTAAACCCGTACATTCGGTCGGGGTAATAACGTTACATAAAGATATCAGCAATCCAGCGCGTGATTATATCAGTTAAAAAGCATGCAACATATCTTTCAGACGGCCTTTTCACTTGTAAATAAAATAAATTTTGACAAAACAGGCAAATAGAAATAGAATAGCTCGTTTCGCACATGGTGTGCGGAATGTTAACCTAATTCTCATGGAGTTGAGTATGTACGCGGTCGTAAAAACCGGCGGTAAACAATACAAAGTTTCCGTTGGCGAAAAATTGAAAGTAGAACAGATACCAGCCGAACTCGACAGCCAAATCGAACTGACTGAAGTTTTGATGATTGCTGACGGCGAATCTGTAAAAGTAGGCGCACCTTTTATCGAAGGCGCAAAAGTAACAGCTAAAGTCGTTGCTCATGGTCGTGGCGAGAAAGTACGTATTTTCAAAATGCGTCGTCGCAAACACTACCAAAAACGCCAAGGCCATCGCCAAAATTTCACCCAAATCGAAATCGTGGCAATCGCCTAATTTCAAGTAAGTTCAGGAGTATTACAAATGGCAAGTAAAAAAGCAGGCGGTAGCACCCGCAACGGTCGCGATTCAGAAGCCAAACGTTTGGGCGTTAAAGCCTACGGCAACGAGCTGATTCCGGCAGGCTCTATCATCGTTCGTCAACGTGGTACTAAATTCCACGCAGGTGACAACGTAGGCATGGGCAAAGACCACACTTTGTTTGCTAAAGTCGACGGTTACGTTGAATTCAAAACCAAAGGCGCGCTGAACCGTAAAACCGTCAGCATCCGTCCTTACACCGGTTCTGAAGAATAATCGTTTTACGATTGAAAGCCGCATTCCTTTTCGGAATGCGGTTTTTGTTTGTCAGACTGTTTTGTCTGTTTGATAAAATCTGTATGTCGTGAAGGTTGATTTATATTAAGGCCAAAGTAAAAACGTGCTTATAATCGATGGCCTTTGTTTTATTCTATTGACTCTTTCTATATAATCTATCAAATGCCTTTGATTTACCCTCATGTAGCTAAACACAGTAAACTTAAGGCCGTCTGAAAAAATCCGTATCAGTTGAATACAAGGAATTCCTCCCATGAGCTTACACAGTGATATTCTCGTCGTCGGCGCAGGCCCTGCCGGATTAAGTTTTGCCGCAGAGTTGGCCGGAAGCGGTTTGAACATAACCCTGATTGAAAGAAGTCCTTTAGAAGTGTTGCAAAATCCGCCGTATGACGGCCGTGAAATCGCACTGACGCATCTGTCGCGTGAAATCATGCAGCGATTGGGTATGTGGGATTTGATTCCAAAAGACGAAATTTATCCTTTGCGCGATGCCAAAGTGTTGAACGGTCATTCCGATTACCAACTCCACTTCCCGCAACCGACTCAGGCGCGTGGCGAGCCTGCGGACTGCTTGGGCTATTTGATCTCCAACCACAATATCCGCAAAGCCGCTTATGAAGTCGTGTCCAAATTGGACAACGTGAAAATCCTGGCCGGCACCAATGTTAAAGAAGTCAAAACTTCTGACGATGAGGCGCAAGTTATTTTGGAAAGCGGCGAAGTATTGACCGGCCGTCTGTTGTTGGCCGCCGATAGCCGTTTCTCGCAAACACGCCGTCAATTGGGCATTTCTTCCGATATGCACGATTACAGCCGTACCATGTTTGTGTGCCGCATGAAGCATACTTTGTCCAACCTGCATACCGCATATGAATGCTTCCATTACGGCCGCACCATTGCGTTGCTGCCTTTGGAAGAACACTTGACCAATACAGTGATTACGGTAGACAGCGATAAAGCCGAAACGATTAAAAACATGTCGCCGGAAGAATTGGCAGCCAGCGTGAAAGAGCAACTCAAAGGCCGTTTGGGCGATATGGAATTGGTTAGCACTATTCACAATTATCCTTTGGTCGGTATGATTGCCCAACGTTTCTATGGCAAACGCAGCGCGCTGATCGGCGATGCCGCGGTCGGTATGCATCCGGTTACTGCGCACGGTTTCAACTTGGGTCTGGCAAGTGCCGATCTTTTGGCTAAATTGGTGCTTGAAGCCGAGCAACGCGGTCAGGATATTGGTGCGAAGAGCCTGCTGGAAAAATACAGTACCAAGCATATGTTCCACGCCCATCCGATTTACCACGGCACCAATATGTTGCTGAAACTCTTTACCAATGAAACTGCTCCGGCGAAACTGCTGCGCGGTTTGGTATTGCGTGCAAGCAATAACTTCCCGCCGCTGAAAAAACTGATTACCAAACAATTGACCGGTTAATCATTTGAAAACATAAAAGGCCGTCTGAACGATTACAGTTTCAGACGGCCTTGTTTTTTATCTATTGTTTATTTGGCTAAAACCGATTCGGGCATTTCTTGGCGGACGTTTAAGGAAGTCAGTTTTTTGGTCAAGATGCTCAATACGATGCCGTAGGCAGGCAGGAAGAAGAGTGTGCAGATGGCGAGTTTGAACAGATAATCGACAAATGCGATGCCCTGCCAGTTTGCCGCCATAAATTCATCGTTGCTCGCATAAAAGGCAACGGCGAAAAACACCAGCGTGTCCAAAGCGTTGCCGACAACGGTAGAAGCTGTGGGGGCAATCCACCATGATTTCAGACGGCGTAATCTGTTGAACACGAAAATATCGAGGATTTGCCCGAGCGCATAGGCGGAAAAGCTGGCCAATGCGATACGGCCGACGAAGGTGTTAAATTCGGCCAAAGATGCCCAGCCTGTCCAGTTGCCGTCATGAAAGAGGACGGAGAAGACGTAAGAGAGCAGCAGGGCGGGGAACATCACCCAAAAAATAATCCGTCTCGCCAATGGTGCGCCGAAAATGCGCACGGTCAGGTCGGTAGCGAGGAAGATAAAGGGGAAGGAAAATGCGCCCCAAGTGGTAAAGATACCGAAAATTTGAAAGGGGAACTGTACCAGATAGTTGCTGGCGGCAATAATAAAAATATGGAAAAGCACCAGCCAGAAGAGCGCTTTCTTCTGCTGTGCGGCGGTAAATTCGTACATAGAAATCTTTCGGAAGTTTTTCAGACGGCATGAAGCCCTGCGAGACCGTGCAATAGAGAAAGTCTCGCAATAAAAAGGGCGGTTAGGCCGTCTGAACGGGATTATTGTGCATCGTGCTCAAACAGGCGTTTGCGTGCCAAAGCTTCAAACTCTGTGCCTGCTTTGCCGTAGTTGGCAAACGGATGAATGGCGATGCCGCCGCGTGGTGTGAATTCGCCGAATACTTCGATGTATTTCGGATCCATCAGGGCGATGAGGTCTTTCATGATGATGTTGACGCAGTCTTCATGGAAGTCGCCGTGGTTGCGGAAGCTGAAGAGATAGAGTTTCAGTGATTTGCTTTCCACCATTTTGATATGGGGGATGTAGCGGATGTAGATGGTGGCAAAGTCGGGCTGGCCGGTCATCGGGCAGAGGCTGGTGAATTCGGGGCAGACGAATTTGACGAAATAGTCGTTGTCGGGATGTTTGTTGTCGAACGCTTCCAAAATTTCAGGCGCGTATTCGCTTGGGTATTGGGTTTTCTGGTTGCCCAAAAGGGAGATGCCTTGCAGCTCTTCGTTGTTGCGGGACATGAGGTTTCCTTAGTTTTTTAATGTGGGAGGTTTTCGAACCACGGGGTGCGGATTGTAATATAAATTGCATGGCTTGTGCGGATTTTATAGCGATGAATCAGCAGGATAGGTTTCAGACGGCCTGTTTTGTATTTTATGAAACCTGTTTTCCGCTTTACAATAGCAGCCAATCAACAGGCCGTCTGAAAGTTTTGTATGTCTTTAGCCCAACCCAAACGTATTCTGATCATCAAATTGCGCCATCATGGCGATGTGCTTTTGAGCACGCCGGTGGTCGATGCGCTGAAAACCCGTTTCCCCGATTGCGAAATCGATATGCTGGTATACGCCGGTACGGAGCAGCTGATTGCCGATAATCCGCAGATTACGCAGATTTTTACCATTGATCGAAATTGGAAGAAGCTGGGCGTATTCAAGCAGTTGGCATGTGAGAAAAACCTTTTTTCAAAGCTGAAGGCGCGTGATTATGACTGGGCTTTCAACCTGTCCGATCAATGGCGCGCGGCGGTAATCGCCAAACTGTGCGCCCGTTGCAGCGTGGGTTTGGACTGCATCAAGCGTGACGGATTCTGGTGGCGTTTCTGTCATGATTTTATCAACCATGAGCTTGATACCAGCCATCATATCGTTGAGAACCAATTGAATATCCTTGCGCCGCTTATCCAGCCGGAAGACGTGGCCGATGCGAAAGTACGCCTTTGGGTGGCGCAAGATGCAAGGGAAAGCATGCGGCAGAAATTGCGTGAGCAGGGTTGGAGCGGCGAAGATTATGTGTTGTTGCACCCGGGTGCGCGTTGGCATTTCAAATGTTGGGAAGACGGCAAGAATGCCGCCATCGTACAGCTTCTGCTCAACAGCGGGCAGAATGTCGTGTTGACTGCTTCTCCCGACACTGTCGAACAATACATGCTTCAGGAAATTATAGGCCGTCTGAATATTCCGGAAGGCAGAAAAGTATATGTGTTGTCCGGATGCTTGAGCCTGCGTGAATTGGCGGCGGCCATTGAGGGAGCCAAACTGTTTGTCGGTGTCGATTCTGCACCGATGCACATCGCTGCTGCTTTGGATAAACCGCAAATTGCTTTGTTTGGCGCGTCATGGGTGGATAAATGGCGTCCGTATTCCGAGCAGGCCGAAGTCATTTATGCCGGCGATTATGCCGAATTACCGCATCCTGACAGTATCGACACTAACGATCCGACACGTCTGTTGAGAGCGATTCCGTTGCAGGATGTGTGGGATAAAATTTCTGCCAAATTGGAGGCGTTGGAGGCTTAAAACCGCTTACCACGATCCGTTAAACGGTTTAGCTTTGCGCCAAAATGCCCATTTGGAACGGCGGCCGATTTCCAGCGTGCCGCCGTTTTCGCCGTCTGTGGCAATGCACACGGTTTTCAGACGGCCTGAAGCGAGTGCGTCCCATAAAGGCGCAAACCAACGGGTTTCCCAGCTTTCCAAAATATCTTTGTATGCCCAAACATCGCCTGTCTGCAAGGTGGAAACCAAGTCGTCCAAAAAGATAAGGCCGTCTGAAACTGTGCTGCCTGTTTCTTGAACCATCTCAAACCAAGCCTTCAAATCGTATGGTGCATTGATTTTGGGCGTATCTGAAAAACGCGCCCATGCGCTGTCTGAAGCGACAATATCCGCAGACTGTGTACCGTCCGCGTCATTCCACAGCCATAAACCGTTGATTTCCGGAAAGCCTTGTTGTTCACGCGCTTGGTTAATCGGATGCGTGTGGAGAAACATTTGGATTTCCGTCTGCATGGCCAACCAAGACACCGCATCTTCGCCATGTGCCTGACCGTCCATTTCCGGCTGCCCGCACACATCCAAAACACATTCCGCGCCCCAATCTTCAATCTTCGACATACTGAGCAGCCACATACTTTCGCAAAGCGGCTCGAATTGCCAATCTTTATCTTGATAAAACGCCGACAAATCCGCACATAACCGCTGAGCCTCCTCTTTTGGGATGCCGATAAACTCGCCGCTGATAATGTTGACATGGTGCATGCCCATTTGTTGCCAAACCGGAGAGGCAAAAGCGGCCGCGCGTTTTTGGTTTGTGTGGCGTAAACGTTGCACTTGGGCAATAAGGCTGCCGCTCCACAAATGGCGTCCGTAAAATTCAGACGGCTTGAGTGTTTCTTTGCGTAATATGCCGTAACGCAAAAGATGGTTAAAAGCAGGTAAGGCAAGCGCAGGCACGGATTCGTCGGCAAAGCGGTTGAGCGAGGGGAGGGCGAGGGTCAGCTTCATAAGCGCAAATAGATAGGAAAACCGTTATTTTACGCGACAAATGATGCGTTTCGGAACCTTGCCCTCACGCCCTGAAAAAGAGCCGTTCAGACGGTCGGTTTGGAAAAAACGGGCTGTCATGCTAGAATGCGTGGCGTAAATTTCAGAAAAACAGGGTGTAAATCAACACAATAGCCCTGATAATAACGTCAATCTCAAACACGACCTCATTTATTCCGAATGAAAACCTGATTTTCAGATCGGAAAAAAGACTCAAAGTCCTTTATCCCCAAAACTGTTTAAACCAGCAGGCGGTCGCGGCAGACCGGATGTGCCGGCATTCTGCAAACCTCAAAAAACAGACCGCCCCATTAAGGATAACGCGTGATTAAAAACAAATATTCCACTCGATTTAAAGCAACCCTCTTAGCGTTTCTGCTGCCGGCTTCAGGCATCATGACCGCATACGCCATTACCTACCCTCAACCTGCACAGACCGATTTCAAAGTCGAGCGTATTTCCGAAGAGCTGCCTGCCGTTTATGTGGAAACCAATACCTATCAATCCAGCTATTGGGCGCAAGAAGCCGTCCAAGCCGGCGACTCTTTGGCAGACGTTTTGACGCGCATGGGTGTCAACCAAGAAGACATCAAGCAAATCATGGCGAAAAACAATGCCAACCTCGACATGAAAAACCTGCGGACCAACCAATCCGTCAACATCCGCATCGACTCTTCAGGCCAAGTGACCGACGTTCAATTCTTTACCGATGAAGAATTGGAACGCAACTTGGTGGCTTTGGAAAAAGTCAAAGGCAAATGGCGCATTTCCAATGCCGAAATTGACATGAAAACCATGCCGACCCTGCGCTCCGTGCAAATCCGCACATCCGCCATCGGCGATATGCTCCGTGCCGAAATTCCTTCCGAAGTGTATATCCAGCTCAAAGAAATCTTTGCCGATTCGTTCAATATGAGTGACTTGGGCGAAGGCGATACCGTGCGTCTTTTGTACAACAGCATGTATTTCCGCGGCCAGCAAATGGCGGTCGGCGATATTTTGGCAGCTGAAGTGGTTAAAGACGGCAAAACTTATCAAGCCTATTATTACAGCCAAGGCAAAGGCGACGAAGAAAGCGGTAGCTACTACGACCAAAACGGTAAGTCCCTGCAACAAAAAGAAGGCTTTAATACCGAGCCTGTTGCATACACGCGCATTTCTTCTCCGTTCGGCTACCGTGTCCACCCGGTTCTGCATACCGTCCGTATGCACACCGGTATCGACTATGCCGCGCCGACCGGTACGCCGATTAAGGCCGCTGCCGACGGCGAAGTGATTTTCAAAGGTTGGAAAGGCGGTTACGGCAATACCGTGATGATTCGCCATGCCAACGGTGTGGAGACCCTGTACGGCCACATGAGCGCATTCAGCCCTGCCGACGGCAGAGTCCGCGCCGGCGAAGTGATTGGTTTTGTGGGTACAAGCGGCCGTTCGACCGGTCCGCACCTGCACTACGAAGCACGTGTCAACGGCCAGCCGGTCAACCCGACTACCGTCGCCTTGCCGACGCCGAAATTGACCCCGACCAATATGGCCGCGTTCCGCAAACAGCAAAAAGATGCCAGCACGATGTTGTCTACCATCCGCTCTTTGCCGGTTTCCGTAGCGCAGCTGGATTAAATAAGGTAAAGGCCGTCTGAATAAGATTTCTTTCAGACGGCCTTTCCTATTAAAATCGATATCCTCATCAAGCCTACGTTTACTCAGAGAAAACTTATGTCTGCTTATCAGCCCATTATCCAATCCCTGCTTGATACCGACCTGTACAAATTCACCATGCTGCAAGTCGTGTTGCACCAATTCCCGCAAACCCACAGCCTCTACGAATTCCGCTGTCGAAACAAAGAGATGGTGTATCCGCTGGCCGATATTCAAGAAGACTTGGAACGCGAACTCGACTCCCTGTGCCAGCTGCGCTTTACCCATGACGAACTTGCCTATCTGCGCAGCCTGCGTTTTATCAAAAGCGATTTTGTCGATTATCTCGAACTTTTCCAACTCCAACGCCGCTTCGTCCAAGTCAGCCCTGATGACCAAGGCCGTCTGAACATCCGCATCGAAGGCCCGATGATACAGGCGATGTTCTTCGAGATTTTCATTCTTGCCATCGTCAACGAACTCTATTTCCGCAGCTTGGAAACGCCTGCCGTCATCGAAGAAGGCGAGCGCCGTTTGCAGGCCAAAGCGCAACAGCTGAAAGAAATTGCAGCTACACAAAATCCAAATGATCCGCCGTTCCTTATTTCCGATTTCGGCACGCGCCGCCGCTACACCCTCGCATGGCAGGAACACGTTATCCGCACCTTGCTGGAAGCTGCTCCCGATATCGTGCGCGGTACCAGCAACGTTTATCTGGCCAAAAAAATCGGCATCACACCCATCGGCACCATGGCGCACGAGTTCCTCCAAGCCTTCCAAGCCTTGGACGTACGTTTGCGCAATTTCCAAAAAGCCGCGCTGGAAAGTTGGGTGCACGAATACCGCGGCGACCTCGGTATCGCCCTGACCGACGTAGTCGGCATGGATGCCTTCTTGCGCGACTTCGACCTGTACTTTGCCAAACTCTTCGACGGCCTGCGCCACGACAGCGGCGATCCTTATGTTTGGGGCGACAAAGCCTACGAGCATTACAAAAAACTCAAAATCGACAGCCGCACCAAAATGCTGACCTTTTCAGACGGCCTCGATATTGAGCGTTCATGGGCGTTGCACCAATACTTCAAAGACCGTTTCAAAACCAGTTTCGGTATCGGTACCAACCTGACCAACGATTTGGGACACACGCCTTTGAACATTGTCTTGAAGCTCGTCGAGTGTAACGGCCAATCCGTCGCCAAGCTCTCCGACTCCCCGGGCAAAACCATGACCACCAACAACACCTTCCTCGCTTACCTGCGCCAAGTGTTTGACGTACCTGAGCCGGAAGAGAAAGCCTAAAAACAAAGATAGTGTATTTCACAGTCAATAAACTTTACATTTCTTAAAGTTGCAATAATACGCACCCTGATTTGTTCAGGGTGTTTTGTTTGATATTAAATGGTTTTGCGTTTTATTTTTTTATTTAGTAAATTAAAAATCGCCGGCGAAAACCAGGTTTAATTTTTCATTTATATCTTTCCACTTGAAAATCTTGGCCGTTCTTCAAAAGTGTGAACGCTATTACCGCCAGTTTCCGCATGAGTGCGACAATTATCACTTTCGGCCTTTTGCCGTTCTTTTGTAGTCGGCTTACATACTTGGCAAAGGTGCTGCTTCGGTATGCGTGCATAGCCGGAATAAACAAGGTTGTTCGCAAATGGGTATTGCCCAGCTTAGAAATACGCGGTCTGCCTTTTAGGCTTGTTCCTGACTGGTTTTCCTTGGGGTCTAAGCCTAGGTAGGCTACAAATTGCGCTGCGGTCTTGAACCGGTCCGTTTGGGTCAGAACTGATAAAAGGCTATTGGCCGCTGCTTCGCCTATGCCTGTGATGGTTTTCAGGCGCTCTTTTTGGATTTTGTAGTCGGGATTGTCTTTGTGAAACTGGTTCAGTTGGTTTTGAACGGCTTTGATTTGCTGTTGAAGATGGGTAATGGTGGACTGTATCAGTGGGAGCAGGTAGGCGGGGGCGGTTTGGAGTTTGGTTTGTTCGGCTGCTTTTTGGCGTTTCAGACGGTGTTGGTATCGTGTCAGTTCTCGCAGTTTGGTTTGTGCTTCGGTGGGTTTCTGCCACGGTCGGGGTTCTAGTGCTTTGCAGTATTGGGCTATAGTTTTTGCGTCTTGACGGTCTGTTTTGGTTCTTTGTAAAACGGCTGTCCCGAAACCTTTTATTTTACGTGGGTTCTCTACACTCATTCGGTAGTATTTGCTCAAATATTCAGCTGCTGCTTCGTAGTATTTCCCTGTTGCTTCGCAGCAGCAATGAAGCCTTTCTGTTGCGCCGTTTTCTTTTAGCCAGTCTTTCAGGTCTTGAAATCCGGCCTGGCTGTTTTTGAACTTACGCTCAAAAAAAAGGCCGTCTGAAATCAGACAGCAATCTATTGTTAATTTCGATACGTCTATGCCTAAGTACATGGGGTTTTGCCTTATGAATACGGGCTTTTTGCCCTAGATAGTGTTCAAATTCAGGTTATTAGAAGACCCGTGCTTCAATCTTTGTTACAGCCTTGTGGCTGTGCCGTACTTACGAAGTCACGGGCTTTGCTTGGTGTTTCGTCAAACGCCAAGCCCTGAAAATGCTGGTTTCACGTTCAGGGCTTGGGGCTTTAAATGTTTTTGCCTTCGGCGACGTTCGCCACGTGGCAGGGGGTGGGGTAAAAAAACCACCCCACCCCTTTGCCCTAGCGTTTTAGGGTTGGCTAGCGTCAAGGGGTATCCAAAAAGATTTATAAAGACGATAAAGCTGTCTTTACAAATCTTTCTGGACGTCCTCCCCCTGACTTGTGGTTAGGTGTGCGATTGGACTGCGAACATTAAGACCCCTGCTGCGCATAATACAAGAAAAATAATAGCAAGACCGAAAATAAAAATGCCAAATTCCTTAATCAACATTTTGAAATAAGCCGTGCCATGCTTTCTATGGATGTGAATTATTGCATAAACAACCAAACACGAAATAACAAATTCTAATGCGTTCATCGTTTCCCTAATTTATTTTTCCGCCCTCATTACTTAGGGCTTTATCTTCGTATCCGTCATACATTAAATTCTGCGGACTCTTTCCACCCATTGTCAAGACTTGCGGTTTTTCTGATACTGATGAATTTGAATCAGCCGTTAATGCTTCGTTTTGTTTAGTTTTATAAGGGTTGAAGGGCAAGCCATCTTTAATATAGCTTAAACAGGTTTTTTTGCTAATTTCTGAAATTTTAGACCCTTGGTCTGTATAGCAATTACAGCCATTATCGCTTTTTACGCACGCGGACGGCCAAGGCATGACTTTTACGGCTTTGTTCATGCCGTCGTATATAGGGGCGGTTTCGGGGCGTTCTGCGATACGGGGCTGATAGTCTTCTTCTGTCAAATGAGGCTTGGGCGGTTCGGACGGCGTTTGCACCTTTGCTGCTGCGTACTGCCCCGCTGCGCCGTCGTCCGCCGCGGGAGCGGCTGCCGCCTGCGCTTCGGGGCTTGCCGCTGACGCGGCAATGTGTGCCTGTGCCGTTTGTCCCTCTATTATTGGTTTTTCCATATTTTTCCAAAAGGATGAGAAATAATACAAACCTCCACCAAGCAAGGCTATTGCGATGGGTATCAGATAAAGAACCTTGCTGCGCTTGGTTCTGATTTTGGTGTGTTCTTCAGCGGACTTGTACAGCCCATACACGCTTTTATCAAGCCTATACACGCTGATTAGGGCTTCCCTGATGTTTGCCCTGCTTTCAGGGTCTTTTGCGCCGCCTGTCGTCCATTCGAGCTTACGGCGCAGTCCTAAATTAGTCTTGCCGAAATGGGTGTGGTGTTCTATCAGTCCGCGCAAATGGACGTCTATCAGACGGGGATGTTGAGTTATCAAGAGGAAATCAAGACCACGGTGTCTATGTGTTTCAAGTTCGGCGACGTAGTCAGGTACTTTCGAACCGCTAGGACGTGGGCGGAATATGCGTTGGCATTCGTCAACAACGATAATCGCGCCCGGCGGTGCCCACTTCGGCCATGTCTGAATGCTTTCTCCTTCTGGTATTTCTTCATGTGGTATTTTCAGGTCAAGAATGCCGTCTACATAAAGCGGACGATTCATAAAGTCTTTTTGCTTGGCAAGCATGGAAACGACTTTCAGGGTTTTGCCCGAACCCGGTACGCCTGTTAACAGATATAACATGTTTTCTTCCTATTTCGACTGAATGATGGTAGACAGTTTTTTAAAGCCTTTTAGGGATATTACGAAGCTGAACGCACCAAATATCCAATTCAGAATGACACCGAATCCCGCTATATACAGTATTTGCAAGGCTTCGTCGGGGAAACCGCCGATACTACGGCTTATTTCGTTAATGAAATAATCCTGCAAAGCATTCAGTCCTGTTACTGAAATAAAACTCAAACCTACGGCGGTCAGTATGCGCCCTGCTACGGACATGAGGACGCCTGTTATCAATGATGCCCAGTTCATTTCACAATTCCTTTACGGATTCATAGACAAAATAGGCACATGTCAGCACGCATATTGCGATGAAGATGGGGCGCAGCTTGCGCGCCAAGTCGCACAACGGGTCATAGCTGAACTCTACCTGTCCCAATGCACCGAAATCTACGGAGCGGGGAGCGGGACACTTCCCGTCAGACTGGAACACGTCCAAAGGCTTGAAATTCAGGTCTATGGTCTGTTCAGGTAGTTTAATATCTTCCGACTTTCCTCCCAAAATACATTGAGCAGTATTCGGGTTCTGCTTACAAAAATCTTGTTTCTGATTCTCTTCGTTTTGATTTTGCTGCCCTGTCGGATTGTTCGGCTGATTCGGTGTATTTGGCGAATTCGGGCTATTTGGTGCGTTTGGCGTGTCTGGACTCTCCTGTCTGCTCGGTGTTGTCTTTTCGGGCTTATTCGGTGCTTCTGGACTGTTTGGCTTTAAATCTGGACGCGGAACATAATCAACGCCTACAGTGCCATCTTGATTCATTTTGAATCTTGTTTGTTGAGGGGTGCTACTACCTTCAGGGGTATATGGCGCACTAAGTGCGGTATCAGGGCTAAATGTGCTTGGCTCGGCAGATTGATTCATAACGCCCATTTTTGCCAGTTGGTTCATCAACTCGGCATGGTTTGTCTGATTGTTTTCAAGCATACGCTTGAGAATGTCTAACATTTCTTTTTGTGTCAGCATGAAATCTTCAGGTTTTACTTGGCTTTGATTTTGTGCAATCTTCTCTTTTTCTGATTCTGGAACTGTACCTTCTTTATATGTATTGTAATAAACATAGACACGTTTATCTGATGGAGTGCTAACAGTAATCCTTGATGGTGATGAATTAGGAATGTCAATATCAACATGAGAAGAAAAACGGCCTAGATTATCAGAAAAGACGTCCAAAGAATTACTTTTTGAACCATTTAAATTAATTCCAAATTTAGAATAGAAAACATAATTTTGATAACTGCCATTTATATTTACTATCAATTGATATTTAATCATTCGATTCTTTTTTGCTTCTTCGTCTTTCTTCTGTTCTTCTTTCTTTTGTTGGTCTTGTTGTTGCGCTTTTTGTGCTGCTTCTGCTGCTTTTCCAGCTGCTGCTTGTGCTACTGCTTTTTGGTAGTTTCCTTCGGCTTCTGCTTGGCGTTGTGCTGCATAAAATCTTTCTGCTGCATCTCTATATTGTTGCTGTGATGGATTATTTACTAACCCTAAAGATCGCCCTAAATTCACAATTGATTCAGGCAATCCACCAAATAGATTATTTCCGAAATCTCCTAAAGCAAGTACCGAACCTTCAAATGCTGACTTATAATTTCCAGCTCTTAACTGAGTTGCTACATATGATCCATTTTTACTTAAAGCATTTGCAATTGATGAGCCAAACCATACACCCGTAGCAGTTTTCTGAATTGCGCTTGTACCAACTCTTTGATTAACAGTTGTATACATTTTGCCAGTTTCGCCGTACTTTCCCGTAACGGTTACAGTCTTGTTTTGACTTCCGTTGTATGTTCCACCGTCTTTGTTTACGGTCGGTTTGCCGTTGTTTTGTACGTCAACCTTCCAAACGCCTGTTTTTGGATCGTAGCCACGACGTTGCAAGGCTTGGTCACTCGGAAAGCCTGCGTTTTGATGTTGTCCCGGCGGCGGTAATCCTACTTCTGCCCATGCCTGCTCTACGACCAAGAGCGAGCCAAGACATACAAAAAGACGGCTAATGTTAGGGGCTTTACCATACCCAATAAAAATGCTGATTCGGGTGTCATTCTTCATTTCTTTCTCTCTGCCATAAAACCAGTTTCACAATAACGACAACGGCAAAGACGGCAATCATGGCATACATCATCTGTGTGCCGATTTGTTCGCCGAGACGGTAATATTTCATGCTGTCGCACTGCGGAAATTGAAGTTTTACGGTCTGTTCGTTATAAGTCCAAGTCTGTCCGTTAAAAACGGGGTGATGCAACACCCCGTCTTTGTCTATGGTCGGTACGACTTGAGTCATCACTTCGTTTGTTGCCTGCTCTGCCGTTTCATGACAGATTCTGCCGACCTGATAACCCATGTTGCACCTTATGCAGAGCGTTTCACTGCGGATTTGATAACACTAATGGAAACGGCGGCAACGGCCAAAGCAACGGCAACCGCGCCGACGGCAATAATGCCCGATTTCAATGAGCCCAATTCTGTTTTAGCGGCTTCGACCATGCCGTTATCTTCTGCGAATGCTAATACTGGCAATGCTGCAACGGTTACAAAAGCGGCTGCTTTTTGAAATTTGGTTTTAATACTCATGATATTTTCCTTTATGGAGTTAAAAAAATGGTTGTGGCGGTGTTTCGGGGTCAATTCAGGGAACACCGCCGAACCCCTGAAACTGGTTTATGCTTCGTCCGAATAGTAGATGTTGTCTTTAAATGCACGAGGAAACACTTGCATTGAGACGATTTGCTGCGGTTTGTAATGCTCGTACTTTTCTGGATGTTTTGTGCGAACTTCGCAAAGGCGGGTTTCTGTATCTGAACGGATAATCAAACCGACATAGTGGGTCTTGCTGAATGTGCCGTCTTGGTTTTTGCGTTCTCGTGCGAACATCCGGTCAAATGCGGCAATGACGAAAATACCTTGTTTGCGTTCGGTTTCTTGAGACATGATGTTTCCTTTCTGCCAACTTAGGGCATATTGATGATGGTTTCTCGGTTATAAAACGCCCATTTCGGGCTAATTAAGCTGGATAAAATACGGTTGTAGTTTTCTTCTGTAATGGCTTTGAGTTCTCTGTTAAATTCATGTTTTGCATACTGTTTTAAATATGGCTCAATGCAGATAATCCATTTCTGGAGCTTCTCGCGCCATAGGCGCGAACCAGCACTTACAAACGAAAAATTGCTGTTTGCAATCTTCCACAGACTTTTTTTGTCGATGGTTGTACGAATCAGGCGATAGCCTTTGTCTTCAGGAAGTCTGCTGTTAATGTGTTTTGAAATGTATTTGGCCACATATCTTGCCAAGCCTTTGCTGTTGGTCTTTACCGGCAAAAGTTCGGAACGGCCGAAACCGTATTTATCCATGTTTTCACGAAGAATTTGCCAAAGCTGACGGAGTGCTTTGTTTGCTGATGTGTAGTTTCGGGCTTGAATTTGCTTAAAATTCAGGCCGCGGCGAATGTCTTCGCGTGTGTTCACAATCAGATGGAAATGAATACGACCGCTTTTCATGCGCTCGTATACGCAGACATAATGTTCGAAATGTTTTTTAAGAAAGTTTGTGCGCAGGCTGTGAAAGCGGCGGCTTGCCTCTTTGACGTCTTATACGTCGTCGGCAAATGTAAGGGTAAGGAATCCAACCTTTTCAATTCCGAAAACTTCGATGAACTGGCGTACATTCATCTCAAGGGCGGCGGCGGATTTCTTGTGTGAGGTGGAAAATTCGTTGAATTCGGGTTTTGCTGTGTTCGGCAGGTATTTTTCGTAACCAATCGGAATTTGCTTTGCATTGTTTTTATTAAGGTTTTCTGCCTCAATGCAGTTGTTACTATTTAGACAAGGAAGAGCGCGTTCCGCGCTTGCTGAAGCTGAACGATTCATGATTGCACCTCCGCCATCAGTGCGGATACGCTTAATTGACCGTATAAATCGGCTTCGCCATAAGTGATTTGGGGATTGTTGGGATTGCGGATAGGAAAAGCTCTGGTTTCCAAGCAATCGATGGTTCCGCAGGTCTCGGAAAACAGGCGGAAGATGTAGGCAACGGGATTTTTTTCAGGTTGCGGTGTAATTGTGTAGTAGGCAAATGTTGACATTTCAGACCCCTTGAAAATTCGGTTAATCGGAACTTGTCAAGGGGTTTGTTTTGTAATTTACACTCCCTTAACGGAGTGCAATATATAAGTGCAATATATAAGGCCGTCTGAAATATTCAGACGGCCTTTTTAATTAATCCATATCACTTTCGGGCAATTCTGCCGAACCCATGCGGCGCAGGATGATATTGGTTTTGTTGTGCATCCGTTTGCTCTTAGGGTGGTCTGCGTAAAACAGAGGAGCCGGAACGCGTGCTGTGAGCTTGGCGGCTTGTTGGCGTGTGAGGGCGGAGGCAGGTTTCTTGTAGAAATACTGGGACGCCGCTTCCGCGCCGAATACGCCGTAGTGCCATTCGATTGAGTTCAGATACAGCTCAAAAATGCGGTCTTTGTCGGTAACGGCTTCCATCATCGCGGTAATCGCCGCTTCTTCACCTTTGCGGATGTAGCTGCGGCTTTCGTTGAGAAACAGGTTTTTCGCCAGTTGCTGGCTGATGGTCGAACCGCCGGCTTTGACTTCGCCGCTTTGCTTATTGCGTTTCATAGCGTATTTGATGCCGTTCCAGTCAAAGCCGCTGTGTTCGGCAAAGTTGGCATCTTCGGAAGCAATCAGGGCTTTTTTGAGGTTGACGGAGATTTGGTCGTAAGGCACCCAGCGGTAGTCCAGCTCGACATCGCGGCCTTCTTTTGCAAACTGGCTCATGCGCATGGACATGAAGGCGGTTTTGCTAGGTGCGACGGCGCGGTAGGTAATGATGTTGCCGTACACATAAGCGTTGAAGAAAATGAAGATGCCGATGGGCAGGGCAATCAGCCATTTAATGATGCGGAACATGGTTACAGGGCTTTCATGTATTCGATAACAGGGCGGATATCGGGTGTAAATCCGCGCCAAATATGGTAGGAGGCGGCAGCCTGACCGACCAGCATGCCCAGGCCGTCTGAAACTTCGGCCGCGTCGTTGCTTTGGGCAAAGTTCAAAAATGTCTGCGCCGCGTCGCCGTAAACCATATCGTAGGCAAGGCGGCAGTTGCGGAAAATTTCAGGGCTGACGGCAGGAAGCTGACCGCTCAAGCCGCCGGACGTGCCGTTGATGATGATATCAAAACCGCCGTTCAAATCCGCCATCGGGACGGCTTCAATGCCGAAAAGCCGCGCCAATTCCTCGGCTTTGGCATGGGTACGGTTGGCAATGACGATACGGGCAGGGCGGTGTTCTTTCAAAACCGGAATCACGCCGCGCACCGCGCCGCCTGCACCCAAAAGCAAAATGGTTTTGCCTTCAATGGCAATGTTTTTAACCTGCGTGATGTCGTTGGCCAAACCGATACCGTCGGTATTGTCGCCGCGTATTCTGCCGTCTTCCAACCACACCAGCGTATTGACCGCGCCGGCAGCCAAGGCGCGGTCGGAATGTTCGTCCGCCAGCGCAAAAGCTTCCTGCTTGAACGGAACGGTTACATTCGCACCTTGCCCGCCCTCAGCACGAAACGCCGCAACAGCCTCGGCAAAACCACCGATTTCGGCACAAATGCGCCCATATTCGATAGCCGCGCCTTCCTGCAGCGCAAACTGTTGATGGATTTGCGGCGATTTACTGTGTGCAACGGGATTGCCGAAAACGGCGTAACGGGGGAGGGTAGTCATGGTCGTGTTCCAAAAGACGGGACGGCTATTTTATAACGGTGGCGTACAGATGGAAACGATGTCGTCTGAAACGGTTGTCAGGTAGCATGATGGAATGTTTGTTTCTTGAAAAAAAGTCATTTTTTTACAATTTAACTTTATTTTTTTACAATTTAACTTTATTTTGTTGATAAGGACGAAAGGGACGGACATGAAAAAGATGTTGTGCTTGGCAGTATTTGCATTAGGGTTGGCAACGCCGGCGGTGGCGGAAGATTGGGTGTTGCTAGGTATTAACAGTAACAATACTACCATATTTGGTGATGCAGACAGCCGTACGGACAATAGTGCATGGTTTGAAACAAGGTACGCCAAGCCGAAAAAGATGATTAGCAATGGAAAATTTTATAATACAGCTAAAGCGTTGGAAGAAATGGATTGCAGTGGTAAACGTTTTAGGGCTTTGACAGTAACGTGGTATTCCGAATCGGAAAACCCTATCGGTTCTTATACACCATCCTATGCCGAATGGAGTTATGTTATTCCCGGTACGGGTGGAGAGAGTGTGTACAAATTTGTCTGCAACCACGATCCCCGCTGACCGTTTTCAAACCAAACAACAGATGCCGTCTGAACTGCTTTCAGACGGCATCTGTTTTGTCGGCATTCGGACAAAAGGGCGGGCATTCCGCTTTTGAACAGACAAACTGAAGCATATTGTTGACAATCTTGCCGTCTGAAACTATATTTCATTGCGTAAAAACGGGTGCCCTGATGTATTTCAGACGGCCTTACCGTGGTAGAATAACAACTTAAACCTATTCCCTCAGGAGCTGAAGATGTCCATCAAAGACGCTGTAAAACTGATTGAAGAAAGCGAAGCCCGCTTCGTAGATTTGCGCTTTACCGATACCAAAGGCAAGCAGCACCACTTTACTATCCCCGCCCGCATCGTCCTCGACGATCCCGAAGAATGGTTCGAAAACGGTCAAGCGTTTGACGGTTCGTCCATCGGCGGTTGGAAAGGTATTCAGGCTTCCGATATGCAGTTGCGTCCCGATGCGTCTACAGCCTTTGTTGATCCTTTCTACGACGATACCACCGTTGTCTTTACCTGCGACGTTATCGATCCGGCCGACGGCCAAGGCTATGACCGCGACCCTCGCTCTATCGCACGCCGCGCCGAAGCCTATTTGAAATCTTCCGGTATCGGTGACACTGCCTATTTCGGCCCTGAGCCTGAATTCTTCGTTTTTGACGGCGTAGAATTTGAAACCGATATGCACAAAACCCGTTACGAAATCACTTCCGAAAGCGGCGCATGGTCAAGCGGCCTGCACATGGACGGTCAAAATACCGGCCACCGCCCGACCGTCAAAGGCGGTTACGCACCTGTTGCGCCGATTGACTGCGGCCAAGACCTGCGTTCTGCCATGGTGAACGTTTTGGAAGAACTCGGCATCGAAGTGGAAGTGCATCACGCCGAAGTCGGTACCGGCAGCCAAATGGAAATCGGCACCCGTTTTGCTACTTTGGTTAAACGCGCCGACCAAACCCAAGACATGAAATATGTGATTCAAAACGTTGCCCACAACTTCGGCAAAACCGCCACCTTCATGCCTAAACCCATCATGGGCGACAACGGCAGCGGTATGCACGTTCACCAATCCATTTGGAAAGACGGTCAAAACCTGTTCTCAGGCGACGGCTATGCCGGTTTGTCCGATACCGCCCTTTATTACATCGGCGGCATCATCAAACACGCCAAAGCCCTGAACGCGATTACTAATCCGTCCACCAACTCCTACAAACGCCTCGTGCCGCACTTTGAAGCACCGACCAAACTGGCATATTCCGCCAAAAACCGTTCCGCTTCCATCCGTATTCCGTCCGTGAACAGTAGCAAGGCACGCCGCATCGAAGCGCGTTTCCCTGATCCGACCGCCAACCCATACTTGGCGTTTGCCGCTTTGTTGATGGCCGGTTTGGACGGTATTCAAAACAAAATCCATCCGGGCGACCCTGCCGATAAAAACCTGTACGACCTGCCTCCGGAAGAAGATGCATTGGTGCCTACCGTTTGCGCTTCTTTGGAAGAAGCACTGGCCGCCCTCAAAGCCGACCACGAATTCCTCCTGCGCGGCGGCGTATTCAGCAAAGACTGGATCGATAGCTACATCGCCTTCAAAGAGGAAGATGTCCGCCGCATCCGCATGGCGCCTCATCCTCTGGAATTTGAAATGTATTACAGCCTGTAAAACAGCTGAGGCATTTTAAATAGGAAATCAAAGGCCGTCTGAAACTGGATTTGAAGTTTCAGACGGCCTTTAGGCTTAAAATAGATAGGGTGCTCGAATTGGGCATGATAGCGAGAAGCAATGAATCATGCTGTTTGAAAGCCTTTATGGAATCAGTTCCTTGTGTTAAATTGTGCTAATAAAATCATTTCGTCAAAAAGGTTGGGCAGAATGAAGAAGATAATTGGTTTGGCCATTGCTGCGGCATTTGGTTTGAGCGCGTGCAGTAATTTGGATCACAAAACCGCGCACGAGGTCATGTCGATTTCCAATGACCGTATTTTAAAAGAAGACCACAGCTTTAACATCACAGGCAGCTCTCAAGTATATATCAGCCCATTGGCTGAAGCTGTATTGGCAGATGAAAAGGTGGAAAAGAAAACCGAAGCGAAAGCAGAGGATGCCAAAGCCAAAGAGGGGGAGGCGGCAGCCTCTATGGAGGTTGCTCAAGAAGACGACGCTGCTTTGAAGCAGGAGTTTTCTGAACGAGAAGAGGCTGAGTTCCGCAATGCAATGCTTGATGCCTTGCCGGACGGCAATATCGCACAAGTTGCCGTTGATTATCTGGATAAATATCCTGCCATATCCAGTTACATGGAAGGGGTTCATCTGAATTATGAGGTAGCTGTTGACCTATCAACGCGTCAGTTTGAGATGATTCCTGAATTGGCCATCAACAACCACAATGAAAAACTTAGTATCAAACTTCCTATGAAACTGGATGCGGAAAAATGGGAAATTTATATGGATCCGCCTGCCAGTGTTGCTGCCATTATTAGTGTGTACACCGATGAGAAAATCGGTAAACGTTTAATCAAAGAACCTTTAAAATTGAGTTTGAAAGAAATCGGTGATTCGAAACGTATGCCTTTTGATCATATTGCAGAGGCGGGAGTACGTGCTTTTTTGAGTGCCAATAAGGCTATGCCTGCCAATGCATATGTATTTAAAGAAATGGATGCCTTTGGTAAGGCAAAGCATGCACGCTATCGTGTACGTCATGTCATGAAACCGGAGTATGATTCTGTCGTAATGAAGGCAGTGGCTAAGGCTTTTGATGAAGAATTGTCGAAATTACAGAAAACGCCTCAACCAGGGTCAACAGAAGAAGATTATAAAAATGCGCGGGAATTTTTCAGTATGTTTGTCAGCATAAGTGATAACCAGCCACTTAGCTTCCAGCGTATATCCGGTAACAATCCTGTTGTCGACTATTATCTTGACCGCAAAGGCCGTATTTTGGCTTCCCGCATGTATATACAAATTAACGGTACGCATAAGGCCATCAATATTATCGGCGACAACGTGTACAGCAATTACGGCAAACCAGTCTTCAAATTTAATCCGCAAGGTAAAGGCATTACTTGGCGAGAGCTGAAAGAGTTTTTCGGTTCGGACAAAAAACAGGAAGATTAAAGCCTCAGGCCGTCTGAAAGGATATTTAAGGATATTTTTGTTTTCAGACGGCATATTTGATAAGGAAAACCATGTTTGCAAATTTTGATTTAGGCGTATTTTTGCTGGCAGTATTGCCCGTGTTGTTGGCCATTACCGTGCGCGAAGTGGCACGCGGTTATACGGCGCGGTATTGGGGCGACCATACCGGCGAGCAGTTCGGGCGTTTGACCCTCAATCCGCTGCCACACATCGATCCTGTCGGTACGATTGTCGTGCCGCTGGTGTGTCTGATGATTGGCAGTTTTCTGTTCGGCTGGGCGCGTCCTATGCCCATCGATTCGCGCAATTTCCGCGATCCGCGCCGTGCGTGGCGTTGGGTGTCGATTTCAGGTCCGATTGCCAATCTGATTTTGGCGTTCTTTTGGGGTTTTGTCGTCGTACTTGCCGCGTATGTGCCTGAGTCTTATCAAGCGCCGTTGGTGCAGATGGCCGGTTACGGCGTGATGGTGAACTCGATTTGGGTCGCATTCAGCCTGATTCCGATTTTGCCTTGGGACGGCGGTATTTTTATCGATACCTTCCTTAACGCCAAACAGTCCATGCAATTCCGTAAAATCGAGCCATACGGCACATGGATTATCCTGATCCTGTTGTTTACCGGCCTGCTGGCCAAACTGATTTGGCCGATTATCGCCATGATTCAGGCAGCAGTGCAGATGGTTGTTATGTTGTTTATTTAAATGTTTTGGCTGAAAAGGCCGTCTGAAACTCAGTTTCAGACGGCCTTTTTCATTGTGCAACATGTAAATACGATTGGAAAAATTGCTTAAAAATTGTACAATTTCAGCCCTTTCAATTCGGCGCACACATCATGCACATCGGCGGCTATTTCATTGACAACCCCATCGCACTTGCCCCCATGGCAGGCATTACGGACAAACCGTTCCGCCGGATTTGCCGCGAGTTTGGCGCGGGGTGGACAGTATGCGAAATGCTGACCAGCGATCCGAGCTTGCGTCATACCAAAAAAACCTTGCGCCGCAGCGATTTTGAAGGCGAGGGCGGAGTGGTGGCCGTGCAGATTGCCGGCAGCGATCCGCAGCAGATGGCGGAAGCCGCGCGGTATAACGTCGGCTTGGGCGCACAGGTGATTGACATCAATATGGGCTGTCCGGCTAAAAAAGTTTGCAATGTGCAGGCAGGCAGCGCATTGATGCAAAACGAGCCTTTGGTTGCCGAAATCTTGGAAGCCGTTGTCAACGCGGTGGACGTACCCGTTACCCTCAAAACCCGTCTAGGCTGGCATGACGAACATCAAAACTTGCCGACCATTGCCAAAATCGCCGAAGAATCAGGCATCGCAGCCCTTGCCATCCATGGCCGCACCCGTACGCAGATGTACAAAGGCGAAGCGCGTTACGAACTGATTGCCGAAACCAAAGGCCGTCTGAACATTCCCGTTTGGGTCAACGGCGATATTACCTCGCCGCAAAAAGCCGCCGCCGTCCTCAAGCAAACCGCCGCCGACGGCATCATGATAGGGCGCGGCGCACAAGGCAGGCCGTGGCTTTTCCGTGATTTAAAACATTACGCCGAATACGGCGTTTTGCCTCCGGCCTTAAGCTTGGCAGAATGCAATACCACCATTTTGAACCACATCCGCGCCATGCATGAATTTTATGGCGAAGTGGCCGGAGTACGCATCGCCCGAAAACACATCGGCTGGTACATCGACGAAATGCCCGAAGGCGAACAAACACGCCGGGAAATCAACCGCTTGGACAGCACCGCAGCACAATACGACACCCTTGCCGCCTATCTTGAGACGCTTTCAGAGAAAACCGACCGCTGGGTGTGTCACTATCGGGAAAGCTGAAGAGTTTCAGACGGCCTCATCATCTAAAAATAAATCTATTTAAAAACAAACTCAAAGAAAGACATCACGATGAATCAAACGACTACTGACATTGCGCAATGTATTGAACAAAACTTACGACAATACTTCAAAGACTTGGATGGTACGGAACCTTGCGGCGTGTACGATATGGTGTTGCACCAAGTCGAAAAGCCGATGCTAATTTGCGTGATGGAACAATGCGGCGGCAACCAATCTAAAGCGGCGGCCATTTTGGGGTTAAACCGCAATACCCTGCGTAAAAAGCTGCAGCAGCATGGTTTGTTGTAATAGAGAGGAATAGGGTGCATTGCTGCCTACCTATCATGAAAGAGCCGGCCGGGTCATTCATCCATTAGTTGGATATTTTTGGATTTGTTGACACAATCAAAATAAAAACAGCTTGAAAAGGCTTCAGGCCGTCTGAAGACCAGAGAAGAAACGATTAATTTTTTTACCATGAGTTGAACCATGCTTTACCAAATACTCGCACTGTTAATCTGGGGCAGCTCGTTTATCGCTGCCAAATATTCCTACGAGATGCTCGATCCGACGCTGATGGTTGAGGCGCGATTGTTGATTGCCGCATTGATGGTGCTGCCGTCGTGCCGCCGTCATTTGGGCAGGATTCCGCGGAGCGAATGGAAGCCGTTGTTGTGGATTTCCTTTGTCAACTACGTTGTCGTTTTGATGCTCCAGTTTATCGGTTTGAAATATACATCTGCCGCCAGCGCGGTTACCATGGTGGGGTTGGAGCCTTTGCTGGTGGTCTTTGTCGGTCATTTCTTCTTCAACGACAAAGCCAAACTTTACCACTGGATTTGCTGCGCGGTGGCGTTTGCCGGCGTGGGCATGATGGTAATGGGCGGCGCGGAAGAGGGCGGTACGATTGACTGGTTCGGCTGTTTGCTGATTTTACTTGCAGGATTCGGTTTTGCAGGCGTGATACGTCCGAGCCAGCAGATGATTGTCCGTATTGGTGCGCCTGCATTTACCGCGGTTTCCATGGCGGTGGCGGCGGTGTTGTGCCTGCCGTTTTCGCTGGTGTTGGCAGACAGTTATCAAATCAATTGGTCATGGGGCGGTACGCTGTCGGTTTTGTATATGGGGATTGGTTGCAGTTGGCTTGCCTATCTGTTGTGGAACAAAGGCATGAACACAGTCCCTGCCAACGTCTCCGGCCTACTGATCTCGCTTGAGCCGGTCATCGGCGTTATCATGGCGGTGTTAATTTTGGGCGAACATTTAAGTACCATGTCTGCGATGGGCATTACCGTCGTTATTGCGTCCACTTTTGTCGCCGGTATGCTGACGCGTGTGAGCAACAAACATAAAAAGGCCGTCTGAAAACGGTTTCAGACGGCCTCAAGTAAGCAGTATTATTTTCAATAAAACATTTTGGGAAAATTTCTATGAAACACATTATTTCCCTACTTTTAAAAGAAAATGGGATTTAAATAGGTAAAAGCAAAAGGCCGTCTGAAACCAAGTTTCAGACGGCCTTTTGCAATAAAATTGTTAACAATATTTGTAAAAACCTACTGCCAAAAATGCGAAACTGGAGGATAATACCGCCCTGAAATTTCATCCCATACTGATTAAACCTTCAACAAAGGAAATCCAAATGTCTTCCATCAAACGCGCCCTGATCAGCCTATCCGACAAGACAGGCGCAGTCGAATTTGCCCAAACCCTGACCAAGCTCGGTGTTGAAATTCTCTCTACCGGCGGTACAGCAAAACTCTTGGCTGATGCAGGCGTTCCCGTTATCGAAGTTGCCGACTATACCGGCTTTCCCGAAATGCTCGACGGCCGCGTGAAAACCCTGCATCCGAAAATCCACGGCGGTATCCTCGGCCGTCGCGATTTGGACGAACACGTCGCCAAGATGGAAGAACACGGCATCGGCAACATCGACCTCGTGTGCGTCAACCTCTACCCCTTCGCCGCCACCATCGCCAAACCAAACTGCACGCTGGAAGACGCGATTGAAAACATCGACATCGGCGGCCCGACCATGGTGCGTTCTGCCGCGAAAAACTGGAAACACGTCGCCATCGTTACCGATACCGCCGATTTCCCGGCCATCGCCGTCGAACTCGAAGCCAACAACGGCGCATTGAGCGACAAAACCCGTTTCAACCTCTCACGCAAAGCATTCAGCCATACCGCCCAATACGACGGCATGATTTCCAACTACCTGACCTCGCTTTCAGACGACGTCTTGAGCGGCCAGCCCCAAATCGGCGAATTCCCGAGCCAGTTCAACCAAAGCTGGATTAAAGTGCAAGATATGCGCTACGGCGAAAATCCGCACCAACGCGCCGCGTTCTACCGCGATATTTACCCAGCCGCGGGCAGCCTTTCCGCCTACAAACAGCTGCAAGGCAAAGAATTGTCTTACAACAACATCGCCGATGCCGATGCCGCATGGGAAGCCGTCAAATCCTTTGACGCGCCAGCCTGCGTGATTGTGAAACACGCCAATCCGTGCGGCGTAGCCATCGCCTCCAATACCTTGGATGCATACAAACTCGCTTACGCCACCGACACCACCAGCGCATTCGGCGGCATCATTGCCTTCAACCG
Organism: Neisseria sp. P0008.S004; assembly: GCF_051962755.1. Taxonomy (NCBI): domain Bacteria; kingdom Pseudomonadati; phylum Pseudomonadota; class Betaproteobacteria; order Neisseriales; family Neisseriaceae; genus Neisseria; species Neisseria sp. P0008.S004. The sequence goes on along the minus strand of NZ_JBQCUZ010000001.1, from coordinate 3,935 downwards.
CGAAGTTGACGGCGAAACCGTCAAACAAATTACCGACAACCAATTTATGGAAGTCCTCATGGCGCCGAAGTTCACCGCCGAAGCCCTCGAAATCGCCGCCGCCAAGAAAAACGTGCGCGTATTGGAAGTGCCGCTTGAAGCAGGTGCCAACCACTTTGAACTCAAACGCGTCGGCGGCGGACTGTTGGTACAAACCCCCGACATCCACCGCCTCAGCCGCGCCGATTTGAAAGTCGTCTCCAAACGCCAACCGACCGAGCAAGAATGGAACGACCTGATGTTTGTATGGAACGTCGCAAAATACGTCAAATCCAACGCCATCGTCTTCGGCAAAGGCGGTCAAACCTACGGCATCGGCGCAGGCCAAATGAGCCGCGTGGACAGCACCCGCATCGCCGCCCGCAAAGCGCAAGATGCCAATCTCGACCTCAACGGCGCATGTGCCGCTTCCGATGCCTTCTTCCCATTCCGTGACGGCGTAGATGTCATTGCCGAGCAGGGCATCAAAGCCATCATCCATCCCGCAGGCTCCATGCGCGACCAAGAAGTCTTTGACGCGGCGGACGAACACGGCATCGCCATGGTCGTCACCGGCATCCGTCATTTCCGCCACTAATAAGCTGATATAAAATAAAGGCCGTCTGAAAACAAAGTTTCAATATCATGAAACCCGTTTTCAGACGGCCTTCTTCAATCATCAAACAATTTAGCGGCCTAACTGTAAATCAGGACAAAGCAACCAAGCTCCAGCCAGCCCGATTCATGCAGCAACACAATGCCGCCCAAGTTAAAACCAACCCACTCAGAGCAAGAAACATGAAACACATCCTCCTCATCCTCGCCCTTGCCGCACTCACCGCCTGCGCCTCCAGTCATACCGGTGGCTACGGCTATGCCGGCAACAACGGCGCTTCCGCAGGCGTGACCCAAACGTTCCGTTGGTAAGGCCGTCTGAAAAAACAACACAGTTTTCTACAATAGAGCACAAACAAATCCCAAACGTAAAGGCAAGTTTTACACTTGCCTTTTTAATGTTATCTATCGGCTTAATAGCGCATAAATTCGTGTCATTTGCGCACTATTTATATGTTAGGAAAGGTCAAGGCCGTCTAAAAACAGGCTATGCAAAGCCATTACACGTTTCAAACCAATTTTCAATACAAATTTCATTAATTACCTAAATAAATCCAATATTCAAATCTATTACAATAGAAACTATCTAAATCATATATTATTTAATAATCATTATTGTTTAAGAATAAAAACGTAAAATCAAATAGCTAGAAAAAGCGTTTAAATAAAGCAACAAGTAAATCTAACGGGGATTACCGTTGAGAGCGAAAAAATAACACTTTATCGGAAGAGTTGATTTGCGAAACCAAACGCATATAAAATTTGGACAAGGATTCCGAATGCATTGAAGGAAGTTGACAAAAAGTGACTTGTTAAGAAACAAGCTGACAAAAAACGGCACATCGTTTCCCAAACTTCACAAGCTTCCCAAAATGTATCAGCATAAAATCCCATAAAACAGGCTTTTAGCTGCTATTCGGCCGAGTAGAGACTTTTGGCACGGGAATTGCATACACGAGATTACGGCATGAAACCGCATAAAGGGGAAACTCTGAAATGCGGCAAATGTGTGGACAGGCAGTTTACAGCCGAGCAACACGTCCCAAAAGAAATCAAACCCCTTACAGGAAAATCGATATGAATAAAGTCTTTAAAGTCATTTGGAACCACGCGACCCAGACATGGACCGCGGTTTCCGAGATCAGCCATGCACACGGCAAAAAATCCGCTTCTGACAAGCGTAAAGCCGTAGCTGCTGCAGTTGCAGCGGCAGGTGCTTTGATGGCTTCTAGTGCTGCTCAAGCAGGTGTGGAAACATCTGCTAGTACGATTACCATTAAATCAGATAATACCGGGAATGTCATTGGTACCAATCAAGGTATTGGCAATATCAATATCGGTACTGGCGCAAATACTTACAGAAACAACGGTAATAATGTAGTCTCTCATGACGCAATTGCGATTGGTTCTAGTGCGACTGGTACTGGTGATAAATCAGTAGCTATTGGTAAAGATGCAAAAGCAATTCAAGAAAATGGTGTTGCAGTTGGTTTTGGTGCAACTAATCAGTCTATTGACTCTGTTGCGATCGGTACAAAAGCAACATCAGGCAAAGATATGGACGTAGCTATTGGTAAGCAAGCAAATGCTAGTGGTGGCGAGTCTCTTGCTTTTGGTTCTGGATCAAAAGCATCTGGTCAGGCTACTATTGCCGTAGGTAAATCATCTAATGCTTCTGGTTCTTCTGCAGTTTCTGTTGGTTATGAGTCTGCTGCAGCTGGTAATAATGCTGTAGCTGTTGGTAAAAATACGACTGCAAGTGCTACCAATGCGGTTGCTGTTGGTTTGCGTGCTACTGCTACCGGTACTCGAGCTATTGCAACAGGTGCTGGTTCTACAGCAAGTGGCGAGCAATCTCTCGCAACAGGTTTTACAGCAAAAGCTTTGGGTAATAACTCTGTCGCTCATGGTAATGACGCAGTTGCTAGCCAAGCTGCTGACGTTGCTGTAGGTTTTGAAGCAAAAGCTGATGGTACCTCTACTGGTGCTGATGGTGATGGTGTTGTGGGTGCTAATAATGCCGGTTCAGCTATGGCAATCGGTACTAATGCTCAAGCAACCGGTATCGTAGCAACTGCCATCGGTCAACGTTCTCAAGCCCTGGCAAACGGTGCGGTAGCATTGGGTGGCGATGCTCAAGCTAAAAAAGGTTCTGCCGTAGCAATCGGTCGCGGTTCTGTCGCTGACGGCATTTCTGCTTCTGCCTTCGGTCCTGCTGCTAAAGCAAGTGCTCAATACGCGGTAGCATTGGGTGTACAAAGTAACGCTGCTTCTACGCAAGCGATTGCATTAGGCCGTGGCGCTCAAGCCAATGGCGGTGAATATGCAACTGCTCTGGGTAACGATGCTCAAGCAACAGCTAGAAACACTCTGGCTTTGGGTACTGAAGCTAAATCTACTATCGAAAACAGCGTAGCTCTGGGTAACGGTTCTACAACCAGCAACTTCGTACCTACTAGCAGCGGTACTGTTCGCGGCTACACTTACGGTGGTTTTGCAGGCGCAACCAGTGGTTTAAATGACGGCGCAGTATTGTCTGTAGGTTCTGCAGGTAAAGAACGTCAAATCCAAAACGTTGCCGCAGGCCGTATTTCTCAAACTTCTACCGATGCAATCAACGGCTCTCAATTGTTCGCCGTAGCAAGCCGCATCGAAAATCTGAATCCATTTGTATTCCAAGGCCACGATGGTAGCGGTAGCTCACCAGCTGCAGGTACATACAGATACGATCCTAAATCAAATGCCAATAACACCCTGAAACTGATCGCTGGTGAAGGTCTGAAAATGACTTCAAACGGCACTAACGAATACACCCTGAGCGTAGTAGGTGGTGGTGCTAAAGGCGAAAAAGGTGATGCTGGTCCTGCTGGCCCTAAAGGCGAAAAAGGTGATGCTGGTCCTGCTGGCCCTAAAGGCGATACCGGCGAAAAAGGTGATAGCGCTCGCGGCTTAGCTGTTGGAGTTGAAGATAATAACGAAAACGGTACTCACACTATTACTATTACTAATTTAGATGATGGCTCAGTGACTACTACCATCGTTAAAGACGGTAAAAACGGTAAAGATGGTAAAGACGGTGCTACTGGCGCTAAAGGCGACAAAGGTGACCAAGGTGTAGCCGGTGCTAAAGGCGAAAAAGGCGACAAAGGTGACCAAGGTGAAGCCGGCGCTAAAGGCGAAAAAGGCGACAAAGGTGACCAAGGTGAAGCCGGTGCTAAAGGCGAAAAAGGCGACAAAGGTGACCAAGGTGAAGCCGGCGCTAAAGGCGAAAAAGGCGACAAAGGTGACCAAGGTGAAGCCGG